>CAZVQE010000061.1:0-10832 GCA_964628875.1 uncultured Anaerolineae bacterium | reverse complement strand
CAACCCGCTTGTGGATCCTCTATGGCGCGCAGCTCGGCGTGCGTATTGCGCTTATCTCCAGCATCATCTTTGCGGCGGTGTGGTGGATCGCGCTGATCCCGCAGATGTTGCGTCCGATCTTTCGTTGGACGGATTGGTTGGCAAGTGGCGTGTTTTTGTTTTCGATGGGCATGTTAATTGGGCTCGCGGTCGCCATCTTGCTCGGCGCGCTCAATGGGGCGATGATCGCCGTGTCGTTGCTGCGGCTACAGCTCAGCGCCGCCAAATCGGCGCTGGTCGGCGCGCTCATAGCATTGATGACTGCACTCATCGTCGGTGTCGCCAATCGCGGCGTCATCATTCCAAACAACTTTCAGACCTTGCAAAGTATTTGGTGGTTTGCGCTCGCGCTCTATGTGGCGGGCGGTGCATGGCTGGCGCACAAATTTGCGATTGAACGCGAAAAGATAACAGTCCAAATATGAAATACGTAGGGGTTACTCGCAAGCCGCCCCTACTCAAAATATCTATTTAACTCAATTAAAGATAACGATTTACACCTTGCCAAACACAACCGTCGCATTTTGTCCGCCGAGTCCAAATGAATTTGACATGGCGATATCTACGATTTGCGAGCGCGCAACATTTGGCACATAGTTGAGGTCGCACTCGGGGTCAGGATTGTCGAGGTTGATCGTAGGCGGAATGACGCCGTGTTGGATGGTCATGATTGTGCTAAGCGCCTCAATCGCGCCCGACGCACCCATCGCATGTCCGACCATAGACTTTGTGCTGGTGACCGGCGTGTCGTAGGCGTGCTCGCCCAGCACCTCTTTGATAGCTTTGGTCTCGAGCGGGTCATTGGCGTGTGTGCCGCTGCCGTGTGCATTGATGTAGTCTATATCGGCAGGAGCAACGCGCGCATCTTCGAGTGCCCATTGCATCGCGCGCACTGCGCCGCTGCCGGTCGGGTCTGGAATGGCAATATGGTGTGCGTCCGACGAGACACCCATTCCAAGCACCTCAGCGTAGATCGTCGCGCCGCGCGCGCGCGCATGCTCATAATCCTCGATGATCAGCACCGCCGCGCCCTCGCTATAACAAAATCCGTCGCGATCTATGGAGAATGGGCGCGCCGCCAGTTCGGGCGTGTCGTTGTATTTGCTCGCCAACACGCGCATGAGTGAAAACGCCGCAATCGCGCCATCAATCATCAAGCCCTCGACGCCGCCGGCAAACACGACATCCGCGCGGTTGCGACGCACCAATTCAGCAGCATCACCGATGGACTGTGTGCCAGAGGCACACGCTGCGACCACCGTCGAAAGTGGACCCTTTGCATTGAGTTGCGTGCTGATGTGGTGTCCTGGCGCGTTTGGCAACGCCGCCGGCAAACCAAATGGATTCATCTTGCGCAGCCCCTGCGTCTCAAAATCACGCATCGCCGAGTAGGACATCTCAAAGCCACCCATGGCGGTGCCCATAACAACTGCCGCGCGATCCGCCTTGACATCGCGCCCAATTACAACGCCTGCATCGCGCATGGCATCCGTCGCCGCCGCCACCGCGAGATGTGACGCGCGCGACATGCGACGTGCCTCTTTTGCTTCGAGATATTTGAGCGGGTCAAAGCCGCGCACCTCGCCGCCAATCTTGACCGGTAAATTGGTCACATCAAACGAAGTGATCTTGCTGATGCCACTGCGCCCATCCACCAAACCCTGCCATGTGTCGGCAACGGTATGCCCCAGCACGGTGATCGCACCCATGCCCGTAATCACCGCTCGACGCGGCGTGTGCATACCTGAGCGCACGTAGATGTGCGGAGTTTCGCGGCGGCGGTCAATCCGTTCGCGCGCGGCAGTGGCGATTCGTCCAAAGCCGCTGCGTACTCGCGCAAATCTCTTTTGCTTCGCCATCAAATTCCAAGGTCGGCAGGCAAAGCCGCCAGTCCTTTTTCGATTGTGTCTACGACTTGTTTTTGCACGTATTGCGCAGCCACGTGAATGGCAGATCGCACTGCACGGGCTTTACTTCGTCCGTGACCGATGACCACCACACCATCAACACCAAGCAACGGCGCGCCGCCGACTTCCTCATAGTTCAAGCCATTCATCGTAGCGTTGATGCCGGGTCTCATGAGCAAGCCACCTAGTTTGCTGCGTGTGTCGCGCATGGCGGTGTCTTTGAGCAACGTCTTAAAAAATGTTTGCATGCCTTCCATGAGTTTGAGCATGACGTTGCCGGTAAAACCATCCGTGATAAATACATCCGCCTCGCCTGCGGGAATGTGCCGCCCCTCAGCATTGCCGATAAAGTTGATCGGCAACTTGCGAATCATTTGATTGGCTTCTTGAACGAGGGTCGTGCCTTTGGTGTCTTCTTCGCCGTTGCTGATGAGCGCAACGGCTGGGTTGCGCTTGCCAAGCACACGCTCAGCGTAGATGCTGCCCATCAACGCAAATTGCGCCAGATATTCAGGTTTGACTTCGGCGTTTGCGCCGACATCCATCAACATGCTCCAGCCCTTGAGTGTTGGGATTTGCGCTGAGAGCGCGGGGCGATGGATGCCTTTGATACGACCAAGATTAAAGAGCGCGGCAGCCAATGCGCCGCCGGTATTGCCCATCGTCACAAAGGCATCAGCTTCGCCGCGCTTGACCATGTTCATAGCAACTACCATCGAGCTATCTTTTTTGGCTTTTACGGCTTGCGCCGGGTGCTCGTGCATCTCGACGACCTCGCTGGCATGCACAATGGGGATCGTCAACCCCGCAGTGTGTTGTTGATTGAGTATCGGGCGGAGTTGGTCTTGCTTGCCAACAAGCACCACCTCGTAACCAAATTCACGCGCAGCCGCGACTGCGCCTTCTACATTAACAGCGGCGCCATTGTCGCCACCCATTGCATCCAATGCTATTTTCATTTGTTTGATCTTTGTTTAGTTTTGAGAGAATATTCCAACCAACTCGCG
The DNA here is from genome assembly GCA_964628875.1 of uncultured Anaerolineae bacterium. GTDB lineage: Bacteria > Chloroflexota > Anaerolineae > J036 > Brachytrichaceae > AQU-03. The sequence continues at coordinate 7,879 of CAZVQE010000061.1, read as the reverse complement.
CGGCTTTGGCGCTTTGGCGGCAATCTTGAGAGTAAATAACTCATCTTCCAAAATGTCATTTTCTTTAAGCAGCATTTCGCTGACAGACTCGGAGCATAGTAGATCTTGTTTTTCGTCCAGTGGCACTTGCAACGCAATCGCCGTCAGCACTGCGATATCGCTTGATTGCTTGGGCATCTCAGTCACAGAAAATTCGACCTCGCTCATTTCTGCTAATAGCTTTAGGTAATTTTGAAGTTGCGCTGTGACTTGGCGCTTAAGTCCGCGTGGAAGTCGTTCGCCTTTTTTAAGGGGGAACCCCGAAATATCGCCAAGATAATATCCGTCATCTGAGATGCGCACTTCGTGTAATAAAAATCGTTCCATCCCAATGACGACAATATTCATGCGGCCATCCGCCAAATGTTCAACTTCGGTGATTTTGGCTAATGTGCCCACCGAAAATGGAGAGCCGTCATCATCCGCCAAAACTACCCCGAAAGCAATTTTCTCATCGAGGCATTTTTTGATCATCGCGCGATAGCGCTCTTCAAAAATATGCAATGGCAATACTTCACCCGGAAATAGCACAATATTTAAGGGGAATAATGGCAGCTCAACCTGTTTGGATTTCATGTCCACACGCGCCAAGATTGTATCATCAGGCTCTATGCAAAATTTGGCATTACAGATTTATAGCGTGCGCCGACCAGCCCAAAAAGACTTTGTTGGCACACTGACAAAATTAGCAGCTATCGGCTACCGCAACCTCGAACTTGCCGGCTACATCGGCGACATGACCGTGCGCGACTTTAAGCGCGTAATGGACGATCTTGGCATGCGCGTCATCAGCGGACATCTTGATATGAATATCGTCAGTTCGCCCGAACATCTACGCGTAAAGATCGAGGATTATCGCGAAATGGGCGCCACGCACATCGGTTTAGCTTACTTGGATCAAACTTGGCGCACACGCGAAGGTTACCAGCGCGCGGCTGCCATTCTCACACGTGCAGGCGAACAATGCAAAAAAAGCGGATTGCAATTTTTTTATCATCATCACGATTTCGAGTTTCAGCCTATTGGCGATACGAGTGGAATGGATATCTTGCTGAGCGCCGATCCAGCGTTGGTGCAAATCGAGGTGGATGTGTATTGGTGCGCTTTTGCTGGCGTTGATCCTATCGCTTTTCTCAAAAAACAAAACGCCCGCGCACAACTCATTCACATCAAAGATATGGCAAAAGACGACTCGCGCACCTACGAGACGGTCGGCGACGGTCGGCTGGATATGCCCGCTATATTTGCCACAGCCCGCGAGATCGGCGCCAAAAATCTAATCGTCGAGCAAGATGAATGCCGCGGTGATGAGCTTGTTAGCGTCAAACGCAGCTTTGATAACATTGCAGCGCGACATTGGACGGCTCAAGGCTCATGACAAACGACACTGCAATTCAAAGCGAAGATTCACCCGTTCAACCGACGCGTTCGCGATCAAAAGCCATACTGCGCGAGATTGTCGAGACGATTTTGCTGTTTATCGTCGTGTTGACATTGTCACGGCTCATCATCGGTAACTTTATGATCGAGCAACGCAGCGCCGTGCCAAACTTTATGCCAGGCGACCGCATCTTGGTGGATCAGGTTTTTTATAAATGGGCAGGCGGTGTGCATCGCGGCGATCTCATCGTGCTACGCGCGACGCGCATTTCGCGCGACGATCTATTCAAACGCATCATCGGGTTGCCCGGCGAGACCATCGAGATCAAAGCCAACAAGGTTTATATCAATGGCAAACTGATCGAAGAACCTTACGTGCGTCAGCCCGGCGCGTACACTGGCGACGGCATCAGCAAGACACTCGGCGCGGACGAATATTGGGTCATGGGCGATAACCGCAGCGAGAGCGGCGACTCACGCCGATGGGGTCCCATTCACAAAAGTGAGATTGTCGGGCGGGCATGGTTGAGATATTGGCCCAGCAGTAAATTTGGCTTGGTGCAAGGAGAGGTGTATGACATCAAATAACACGTCATATTTCGCATTGCTCTATCACGTTGCAGACGACTATGTTGCGCGTCGTCAGATATTTAGAGAATCGCACTTGCAGCTTGCCAACGCTGCGGCTGCGCGTAGAGAACTCATACTCGGTGGCGCATTTGCCGAACCCGTAGATCAAGCCCTGCTCATCTTTCGTGCGACTGACAAGAGCGTCGTTGAGGATTTTGCGCGCAATGATCCGTATGTGTTAAATGGCTTGGTCACACGCTGGGAAGTGCGTAAGTGGTCAGTGGTAACCGGAAGCGCCGTTAGCTGAGCCTGTCGCCGTTGGCTGAGCCAGCCGAAGCCCGTTTGATTTCGACAAGCTCAATCAACGGTTCGCTAGACCTAACAAAAACATCGGTGGCGCATTGATCGCGTCATAGCCACCAACAATCGGCAGCGCCAACCTGCTCGTCGAATCGTAAACCACCACGCGCCCCTTTAGTTCGCTCGGTGCGCCATTCAACACAAACACATGCCGATCAACGACGCGTGAGCCGCTGATCCACTTGAGCGTAGGCAATGCGCCGAGCGCAGGCACAGCGTCATTTTGCTGATATACGTCCTGCCCCTCGATACGCACCGAGATCACATAGTCATGTGTGATTGGTTTGAGCGCTTGCCACGTCAGCTCGACCACGACGCGGTTGCCTTCGCGCCATACGTTTGTTTTTTCGAGCGTCATCTCGTTGGCAAATTGGATACCAGCGGGCGCGATAGTTGGCGTCGAGTCAATCGTGATGTGCGCAACCTCAACAAACTCTTCGTTCGAGGCGGTGCGATAGCCGACAATGCCATTTGCATTGCGATACGCGCCGATCAGCAGTGGCGCATCCGTGCGCTCAAAATCTAGCGGCACACCAAGCGTCACGCGCTGCGAGTGCACCTCGCCGATCCGCATATCTGCAGACAGCGCGACGTCTACGTTGCTGGCGAGTCGTCCATCTGTGCGCATCAACCGCAACGTCAGCGAGTCACCCGCTTCAATCTTGCTAAGGGCACGCCACGTCACAATTGCGATAATTGCGTCGCCGCGTTTAACATTGTCTTGCTCTAGATTGACCGATAGCGCCTCGATGCGCCGATCAAACGCACGAGATGACGGCGCGCGCTGGCTAATGAGCGGGCATGTAAAAAATTCCCACGCGCGCATGTTGTTTTGTGGAATCGAGCAAAGTCCATGCGCGTCAAACACAGGCGTAAATAAACTGGTCGCGTAAGTAGGCTGCTGTTGTTTGAGTGAATCGGCGATGCGATTTGCAAATGTATCGGCGTAAGCCTCGGCGCCATTGGGCGGCACATAGCTCACGCGCACATCGCGCCGCGTGCCTTCGATGTCTTGTAGCGCCCACATCGGCGTAGCTTCATGCCACTGAGCGAGTATCTGCGCATTTGGAGCGGCGTTATTGAGAATGGCGCTTGCCTGCGCGCGAGTCGAAGTGTCATGTGACAACGTTACAAAACTCGGCAACCGCGCCGCAATATTCAATGCAGCCAGCGCAACACACACCAAAGCAGCAATGTGCTGAAGACCTTTTGGCAAATCAGTCAGACTCGCGCCCAAGACAACACACATCAGCACCCACGCTGGCAAAGCGTACTCGACTGTTTGCGGCGCACGATAGGTGACCGTGATAAACAGATGCACCGCACACGCGGCAACCAACGACAACGCAATCCATTTGCGCCGCACAATCAGCATCAAGCTCGCCACAACAATGGCGACAGACAGCGCCGTACCAAACTGAAAATCTATCAGCGTCGGCAGCAGCGACAAGCGATCCCACAAAAACTCTGGCGCGGCGAACGCAAACATATCACCGCGAAAACCCTGCGCAAACACATGAAAAACAAATCCTTGCCATGTGGTCAGATTACCGGGCGCAAAGCGCGCGCCAGCCGCATCACGCAGCGGCAAATACAACCACACAAGCTGCGTTAATGCAAACATGAGTATTGCGCGCGGCAATTGCAACGAACTGCGCGCGGGTACGATGCGCCCAATCAGCGCAATTCCCATGATCGCCACAACAAATACAAGCGACGCGTGATGCGCAACCGCCAGTCCCGCGACCGACGCAAAGAGGGGCAATGACGGCACACGCCGCACAGTCGCATAAATTAACATTGCGCTAAACATCGCCGTTAAACTGCGGATGTTTGTCGTGGTGGCTTGTGCCCAAAATGTGGTTGCGCCAAGCATCGTCAGCACTGCCGCAAATGCAACCAGCCGGTGCGTGTTTTTGGTCGGCTGCGGCGCCATTTGCAAAACCGACGCCGCGATAAACACAAGCGCGACGGCAGACGCGACCACCGATAAAAACGACATGCGCGCAAATGGAGACGCAATCGGCGCTTGCGCAAACAACCAAGCCAACATCGTAAATAACGGATAACCCGGCGGATGTGGGATGCCAAGCGTAAATGCGGCGATTTGAAATTCGCCGCTGTCGGCGGGTTGCACATCGCCCTGCAACGTCAACGTATAAAGCGCCAACGCCGCCACAAAAATCGCTAGATACAATCTTCGATTTGATCGCACGAGAATAAACTTTACCGCAATGAAAATTAAATTGCCCGGACTGATTGACCCACATGTGCATTTGCGCGCGCCCGGCGGCGAACACAAAGAAGATTTTGACAGCGGCACGCGCGCGGCGCTGGCTGGCGGATTTACACATGTGCTGGCGATGCCAAATACAAAGCCGCCGCTAATGGATGTAGACACGCTGCGACTCGCGCGTCAGATAGCGGAGAATCAAGCGCATTGCGATATTGGTCTCTTTGTCGGCGCAGGCTTGCACAACGCCGACGCGGCGGCAGCGGCAGCGCCATTGTCGGTCGGACTCAAGATTTATCTCGACGCAACGTTTGGCGATCTCAAGATTGACAGACTAGATTCATGGATCGCGCATTTCGAAAAATTCCCGCACGAAAAACCAATCGTGGCGCATGCTGAGGAGGGACACCTCGCGGCCATGATTGGCATGGCAAAACTTTTTCAGCGCCCGATTCACATCGCGCATGTGTCGCGTGCCTCAGAGATCGCGCTGATCCGTCGTGCCAAAGATCAAGGGCTACCGATCACGTGTGAGGTCGGTCCCCACCATTTGTTTTTGTGTAATGAGGATACGGCACGCATCGGCGTCGGTCGTTGCGAAGTGCGTCCGCGTTTGCAAACGCGTGCGGACATGCTGACATTGCGCGCGAATCTTGATGTAATAGATTGCTTTGCGACTGACCACGCACCGCATCTGCTCAGCGAAAAAGATAGCCCCACTCCGCCGCCCGGATTTCCCGGGCTCGAGACTGCGCTCGCTCTATATCTTGAATTGGTGCGCGACGGTTTGATCACGCTCGATCAATTGATTGATAAATGTCATACGCGACCGCGCGAGATTTTCCATTTGCCCAAACAAGAGGACACATGGATCGAAGTGGACACCGATGAAAAATGGATCACGCGAGGAGCTGACATGCAGACGCGTGCCAAGTGGACGCCATTTGAAGGGCGCGAGATGCACGGGCGGGTAAAACGAGTGGTGCTACGCGGGAGACAGGTCAGTCAGCCAGCTAAAATGACGCGCGATGAAAGCTAAGCCAATCTCAACCCAAGCCGCACACCTGCCACTCGGCGAATTGCGCGATGGGCGTTTTTATCACAAACACATTTTGTCGGTCAAGCAATTTTCACGCGCCGATATTGATTACATTTTTACGATTGCAGAGGAGATGCGCACAATAGTCGCACGAGTCGGCGGGTTGGATTTGCTCAAGGGCAAGATCATGGCAAATTTGTTTTATGAAGCGTCCACGCGCACATCGTCGTCATTTACAGCCGCGATGGAGCGACTTGGTGGCAGCGTCATCCCTATCAGCGACGTGCGCTACTCATCAGTCAGCAAAGGTGAGAGCTTGCCTGACACCGTGCGCACGCTCGAATGCTACGCAGATGTGATCGTACTGCGGCACCCTGAAAAAGGCTCGGCTGCCATTGCCGCAAAATACCTGCGCAAACCGCTCATCAACGCTGGCGACGGCACGGGCGAACATCCGACGCAGGCGTTGCTCGATCTATTTACGATTCAAGAAGAACTCGGCGAGATCAATGGCAAGGTCGTGACGATGGTGGGTGATTTGAAATTTGGTCGTACCGTGCATTCACTCGCACGATTGCTCACGCTGTATGGTGCAACGCTCAACTATGTGTCACCCGATATCTTGCGCATGCCCGACGATATCGTGCAAGAGTTAGCGGAGCAAGGCGCCATTCAAAATATCGGCGCAAACATAGACGCGGTGCTGCCTCAAACAGATGTGCTATATGTCACGCGTGTACAAAAAGAGCGCTTTGAGAATCTGGATGAATACGAGGAACTCAAAGACGCGTATGTCATCTCGCCCAAGACACTGACCCAAGCCAAACCAAAGATGATCGTGATGCATCCGCTGCCGCGTGTCGGCGAGATCACGATGGATGTGGACAGTGACCCACGCGCGGCTTACTTTAGACAGATGGAGTACGGCTTGTATGTGCGAATGGCGCTGCTCGCGATGGTACTCGGCAAAGCCTAGCGTCATTCACGCCATCAGTAACGCATACTCAACCGAGTCCGCCAATGCTTGCCATGACGCCTCAACGATGTTGGGGGAGCAACCGACCGTCGTCCATGTGCGATGTCCATTCGTCGAATCAATCGTCACACGTGTGGTCGCGCCAGTCGCACGGTCGCTATCAATGATGCGTACTTTGAAGTCGGCGAGATGCATCTTTTTGAGCTTCGGATAGTGTGGCAAGAGCGCCTTGCGCATCGCAATGTCAAGCGCATTAACAGGTCCGTCGCCCTCTGCTACCGTATGCGCGATTTCGTCGTCCACTTTGATTTTGACGGTGGCTTCGGCAAGTAGCCCGCGTCCTTCGCGCCGCTCAACCACGCAGGTGTAATCCACCATCTCAAACAATGGCGTATAGCTACTCTGTGCACGCCGCAACAACAAATCTACCGATGCGTCGGCACCTTCAAAAAAGAAGCCTTGATTCTCCATCTCTTTGACTTGCTGCAACACCTGCTTGACCTCAGCGCCTTCGGGATTCATGCCAAATTCTTTGGCTTTGAAGGCGATATTGCCGCGTCCGCTCAGCTCACTGACAAGCACGCGCTTATGATTACCGACCAACACAGGGTCTATGTGTTGATAGCTTTCTTCGAGCTTGAGAATCGCCGCTACGTGGATGCCACCTTTGTGCGCAAATGCGGCTTGACCCACGTATGGGTGTCGGATGTTTGGAGCTAGATTCGCAATCTCAAACACGTAGCGCGATAGCTCAGTCAGCTCGCGCAACTGCACATCACTCACGCACTCGTCGTGCATTTTGATTTTGAGATTAGCAAGTGTCGCCACCATGTCACAGTTGCCAACACGTTCGCCGATGCCATTGATCGTCGCTTGCACTTGGTTGCATCCGCTACGCACGGCGGCGAGTGCGTTAGCAACGCCAAGACCCGCATCGTTGTGTGTATGAATTCCAAGCCTCCAGCTCCCAGCCCCCAGTTCCTCTCTGACTACACGCACGATCTCCTCGACCTCCCATGGCATCGTGCCGCCATTGGTGTCGCACAAGATCAACCAGTCCGCGCCCGCATCACACGCCGCGCGTAACGTCGCCAATGCATAGTCACGGTCGAGCTTAAAACCGTCAAAAAAATGTTCGGCGTCATGTATTACCTCTTTGCCGCGCGGTTTGAAATACGCCACACTGTCGGCGATCATGTCGAGGTTTTCTTCGATGTCGGTCTCTAGCACGTGCTTGACGTGTAGTGTGCTGGTTTTGGCGACCATCGTCACCACAGGCGTG
>CAZVQE010000060.1:0-10892 GCA_964628875.1 uncultured Anaerolineae bacterium | reverse complement strand
GCAGGTGGTGCTGACAGCGCTTTTTGTGATTGGCGGCGTGCAATTGCTCAGCGTCGGGCTGCTCGGCGAGTATCTTGGCGCGGTGCTGGATGAGGTCAAGGCGCGCCCGCATTACATCATCGAGGAGCGTGTGAATTTTTAGTATCGAGACAAGATAATTTTGTGTACAACTGTCATTCTGAGGCTCAAAGAGCCGAAGAAACTCTGCGTACATCATTGCAACAGAGATTCTTCGTCGCTCCGCTCCTCAGAATGACAAACATGCAATTCTTAGGATGAATATGAAATCAATCAAACTCTACTTTGTGGCGTGCAGCGTATTGTTGGCTGCGTGCGCCATTCCACAAGACCCGGGCATGCTCAAGCAGCAAGACAAAATGCAAGCCGCCGCCGAAGCGGCCGCGCGCGTGACTCCGGCGCCGGGCTCGATTAGCGCTCAGCAAAAGGACGAAATGAGAGCCGTGCTGGCAAAATTTGACGCGGTAAATGAGGTCGCAAAAGCCGACGCATCGTTTAATGATTTTCGCTCGCGCGTGACGACAGCGACATCGGGCTTTGCGAGCTACTCGATCAAATACAACAAGCCTACGGACATCGCCTATCTCACACGTCTTTCAAGCATCATCAGTCTGTGGGACGCCATCATCAATGTTTGGGGCATGAAGACCAGCGGACTCAAAGGCAATCTGTGCCCCAACGCTGCCGATGTGCGCGCGCAATACAACGAAGCGTTTAAGGACAAAATCGGCAATGAAGTTTTTGCGCAAGTCACCGACGCTAATAAATGTATCGCGCTAGATGACAACAGCACACTCAACAAACTATATGACATCACACGCGAGCGCTATCTCAGCTCCAAAGACGTAATTACAAAGTCGGTTTTGGCAAATTAGCCTCTTATCAAAAAATGTGCTGCAATGAAATGTTATTGCTATCGCCGCGCGGTGCGATTCACAATTTGCCAATCGTTGATATTACGGAAACGATCTGAGGTGGTAGCAATTAACGGAAGCTGAATGCCTTGCACATAGTTGGCAACGCCAAAGCGATAAACAGAGTAATACAACGGAATTGCAGGCACATCATCAGCAAGCGCATCTTGAAATTTGTAATACAGGTCAATGCGTTTTGCTTGCTCAGTCGTTTGGCGCGCTTCCTCGAGCCAGCTATTTACATCTTTGTTATCGTAGCCGGTGTAATTTTGCCCTGACACACCCATTTGACTCGCATGCCATAGCGCGTACGGGTCTGGATCACCCGCATTATCAAATTCGACCAGAGCCACCTGAAACTGCCGACCATTAAGGGAGTCGCGCACGATATTGCGCGTGTACTGCACTTCGACCACGATGCCGAGTTCGCGCCATTGTTTGGCGATGGCTTCCGCGATGGGTTTGTATGCCACCTCATCCGGCGCAGTCAATGTAAATGCGACTGGCTCGCCATCTTTTTGCCATACTTCATTTGGCGATGGCGCCACCACGCGCAGCTCGTAGCCCGCGCTGCGTAGCAATTGAATCGCGCGATCACGGTCAAAACTGTAACTCTTGACATCACTCTTAAAAGCCCATGTGTCGGGCGTAAATAAAGAGTTTGCTATCGTGGCTTGCCCCGCCATCGCCTCACGGATTAGTCGCTCACGATCCAGCGCATACGCCAGCGCTTGACGCACCGCGCGATCAGTCAGAGCAAGCGTGCCACTATCTTTACGCTGGTTGATGATAATCGCGCCTGTGTGCGCCTGACGTGCCGTATGCAGCGTCATGTTGCTTTGCGCCTGCGCCCGCGCAACCTGATCAATCGGAATCGTCGCCACGCCATCTACTTCATTGTTATCAAACGCATCCAGCGCGGCTTGAGCCGAGTTGTAATATCTAAAGATCAGGCGACTGAGCTTTGGCTTGGGTGAATCGGGGGGGCGATAGGCGGACGGCTCTAGCGTGATCGTCGAGATGCGACCAGCATTTGTATTCACTTGGATCACGCGCCACGCACCGTTGCCAATGGGCTGCGTGTTAAATGGCAGCTCACGCAAGGTCGCTGATTGCGTGCCAGACAACACGTGCTGCGGTAAAAGCCCAATCGTCGTGAAATCCAAAAACGGCGCAAACGGCTGAGCTAATGCTAGATCAACCGTAAAGTTGTCGCGCTTGCTGGCTTTGACCGATTGCCATAGCGCGCCTACATCGGGTCGCCCGGGGAAACTGGGGGCTTGTAACAGGCTGATCGTAAACAGCACATCATCTGCTGTGACCGGCACACCGTCATGCCAACGCGCATCAGCGCGTAGCTTAAAGGTGTAGCTAATGCCATTGCTGATGCTCCACGTCGCCAGGTCAGGCACAACCTCGCCCGATGCATCAAATTTTGTAAGACCGGAAAATGTGAGGCTACACAGATCGCGATCTGCTTCATTCATATCGCACAGCAGCGGATTGATGGCGCGCGGCGTGCCATTTACCGCCTCAACATACGTGCTGTTGGCGTTGCCGCCACTGAGCGTGGCGTTAGGCACAACAAAGCGCACGATGAGAAAAGCAAGCAAAAACACGCCTGCAATCAAAATTAATATTGGCAGGCGAACAAAACGCATAGAAAAAATGCGGAGCTAGCGCGGCAATACACGCATAGCTCGGTTGCAACTAGCCAGCGGCTGAGAGGATGACGTTGACAATCGCCATCGCAAAAAACGCAATGGACAAAAATACAGTAATCGTAAACAGCAACCGATCCACACCGCGGCGAGTCTGATAGACACTTTGGCTACCGCCAAAGACGCCACCTAGCTCTTCACCTTTGCTCTGCAACAAGACTGCGCCAATCAACGCAACAGCCAAAACAATCTGCGCAATGCTCAGAAAGACGTTCAGAATCATGGCGCGCATTATAACCGTGCCAATGACCACGACTTGATTTCGTGCTGCACAGTCTTAGAATCGGCTGATGAGGTGCGATTTTTCACTTTTATAATTTCTACATATTTCGGAGGCAATGAAATGAATAAAGTAGTTACTGTTTTGAATGACACGTCGTTTACAACGGACGTTGAGAAAGGCAAAGGCGTTGTGTTGGTGGATTTTTGGGCGACTTGGTGTGGACCGTGCAAGCAAATCGCGCCTATCGTCGAGCAGATCGCTACCGAAAACGAGGGCAAGATCAAAGTCGGCAAGCTCGATGTAGATGAGAATGGCGCGACCGCGATGAAGTATGGCGTCATGAGCATCCCAACGCTGATTCTGTTCAAAGACGGTCAGCCAGTGGAGCGCATGGTCGGCTATCAGCCAAAAGAGCGCTTGATGCAAAAGATTCGCGCGCACATGGCTGCGTAATCGCAATTGTAAATTTAATATTGATGACGAGGGGCGGTTCTGAGAACTGCCCCTCATTTTTTTACATTTGACGCAACAGCGGCGCAACGCGATAACGCTCCTCGCCATAAAACGCGCGCAAGTGATCCAACACCGCCACCACGCGCGACACACCCAATTCACGCGCCCATGCAAATAATCCCTTTGGATAATTGACGCCGAGCCGCATCGCCGTATCAATCGTGTCTGGCTCTGCTACGCCCTCGCCCGCCGCAAATGCGGCTTCGTTGATGAGCGGACACACGATGCGCGGTAGCGCCAGCGCGGGCGAATCGGACACCCACTCAACATGTTTGCCAAGCGATGCCATGAATTGCTCGGTGGCGGCGCGCATATCAGCGCATAAATTTTTGTGCCCAACGAGGCTGACTGCAGCGCCATTCCAAAACATGCCATCAAAACCGACGCTGCGCGTCACGTCGCCGCTGTGCGCCAATGTCTGCGTCGTCACATCCACAAAGCGCGGCAAATGCGGCTCGTCGAGTTGTGTCAATTGCTCAACGCTCAACGCGCGCTGAGCCTGTGGTGTGTTTGGCAGGCTAAATGGCGCAGCATCGGGCGCGTAGCTATAAAACCCTTTGCCGCTCTTGCGACCAAGCGCGCCTGCCTGCACCATCTGCGCCTGAATCAAGCTCGGACGAAAACGCGGCTCACCAAAGGTCTGCTCATACAGCGACTTGGCGGCAGAAAAATTGATATCAATGCCGATCAAGTCCATGAGCTGAAACGGTCCCATCTTGAAGCCCGCGCCCATTTGCGCGAGCCGGTCAATTTGTTCGTGCGTGGCGACGCCCTCTTGCAACAAACGACACGCCTCAAGATAAAACGGGCGTGCGACGCGATTCACAATGAAGCCGGGTGTATCGCGCGCGATGACGGGTGTTTTGTTGAATTGGCGGGCGAGCGCAACCGTGTTTTGCACGACATCCTCACGCGTGCGCAAGCCGCGCACCACCTCGACGAGCGGCATGAGTGGCGCCGGATTAAAGAAGTGCATGCCGATCACGCGCTCAGGCGACTGAGTCGAGGCGGCAATCTCAGTGACTGAGAGCGTACTGGTGTTTGAGGCAAAAATGCAACTGGGCGCGCACACACGCTCGAGCGCGCCAAACATTTCACGCTTGAGTTCGATCTTTTCGAGTGCGGCTTCGATCACGATATCGCACGATGCAAACATCTCAAGCGAGTCCGCGAGACGCAACTGCTCAATCGCAGCCGCATTGTTGCGCTTAGTCAAAAAAGTCTGACAGTAATCGCGCGCCTTGCTCAAAGCGGCGGACGCGACATCATAGAGTGTCACACGAGCGCCAGATTGCAACGCCGTTAGCGCAATGCCGCTGCCCATCGTGCCGGCGCCCAATACGCCGACGTGCAATGTCACGCTTCTTCTCCGATCAGCAGTGTGTATAGCCCTTTAGCAAAGCTATCTAGATTTGCGCCTGCGGCGGCCATCTCGGGGCTTTTGAGCGCGGCTTTGAGCGCATCTTTGTCGGCAAAGTGCATCTGCGCCACCATGTAAACCTCGTCGCCAACAAGCGTGCGTGTCGCCTTCGTGACATGCAACGCTTGCAGCGCGGGCAATTTCTTTATTAATGGGGCATGCGTGTCAAAATACGCGGCATCAAATGCAGCTGGATCGGCAGGTTTTTTATAGATTGCGATTAGTTTTGTCATGATTATCAAATGGGTTTAAATTGCTCAAATGGTTGCTTGCAGTCGTTGCAAAAATAGATTGCGCGACACAGCGTGGGTCCAAATGTATTTTTAACAACGGTGTTGTGAGAGTTGCAATACGGGCAAACTGCCTCATCCATCAACATGACGTTTATGTCTCCACCATGCACACGCGGCGGCGCCAGTCCAAACTGTCGCAATTTTTCGCGCGCGGCGGGCGTGATCCAATCGCTCGACCACGCAGGGCTGAGCTGTATCTCGACACGCACTCGCGCAAAGCCGAGTGCATTGCATGCGCTCTCAATGTCATGTCGCATCGTGCTGAGCGCCGGACAGCCTGAGAAGGTCGGCGTCATTACAACCGTCACAGTGTCATCAGCGATGGTGACATCGCGCACGATGCCCATCTCGACCAATGACACGGGCGGAATCTCAGGGTCTTTGACTTGATCAAGTGCGCGCCAAATGTCATCTCGTTGAATTGTGTGTGTCATCGCTTCACCGCCAATTTGCAGCAGGCAACGCGCGCGGCACCTCTTGCATCTCGCCCAATAATGCGCTCAAGTGCGCGGTGTGTTGCGTGCGCGGCGCGCTTAGTTGTTGCACCGCAGTTGGGATTTTCAAATCAGCAGCGCTCAATTCACGTGACACATATGTCTGCCACTCAGCGTGTATTTTTTGTGAATCGGGCAATACGCCAATCAACGTCTCAGCATCAGACACGGGCGCGAATAATTGCGGTGTGTAATGCCATAACGCATCAAGCGCCATTTGCATACGCCGATGACTCTCATCAGTGCCAAGCCCCAACCGTTTGAGCCATGCCCGCATATGCCGCATGTGATACAGCTCCTCGCGCTGAATCTTAGCTGCAACTTGTGCGATTTTTTCCATTGAGCTATTGCGCGCTGAATTAAGCCAGATCATCTCGGCGGCGTCACACAAAAATTGCCGCATCACCGTAAACGCCCAATCGCCCTTGGGCAACTCAACGATCTGCGCGCAACGATATTCATCTACGGCACGATGAAAAATCAATCGGTCTGGCGTCGTCTCGACATCCTCGCCGCGCGATTCTGCCCATAGCTCGTACCATAGCTTGGCATGACCCAATTCATCCAATGCGATGTTGGCAAAGGCGATGTCCTCCTCGAGGATCGGCGCGCGACCACACCATTCTGAGTCGCGATGACCGAGAATCAATTGGTCGTCCGCCAACGCCAGCACCGCATCAAACAGTGCGTTTTGTTGCATCATTCTTTCACCTCACGCAAAGCGGTCACAACATGATAGTAATCTTGATCACGAAAAATTTTGTCAAGCGCTGGCTCAAACATCGGCGCAGCATCCTCTGGGTCGCTGAGAATCGCATCGCCCTGCGCAAAAACCCACCACACTATTTCATTTTTTGAGGAGCCAAATTTTTCGCGCGCGCGGCGCAGCGCTTCCTGAAATGACGTGGCGCTGACTTCGCCAACAACAGTATGACTGCCTACCTGCGTCAATTTTTGCGCGGCAATGTAGACCCGCTCGGCGCTCGATTGCTCAGCCTCAGACGCTGCGCTCGCCAACTGTTGCGCTGTGCGCGAGTAGATGCGCTCGGCGTGAATCAACATCAATCGCGCGACATGTGGGCGCCGACCAAATACATCTCGTGCGTTTTGCAACGCCATCTCATCATCCGGCGCATGCACCGTGCCGCAATTGACAAATGGTTTGTTGGCTTGCTCCTGCGCAAAGACCTCGTAGCGTGCCCATTGTGAATCGCTCATACAGATTTGTTTTTTGTGGCATAAGCCTCGCACGCCTCGCGCACCCATGCGCCGTCATCGTGCGCTTTTTGGCGCGCGGCGAGGCGCTCTTTGTTGAGAGGTCCATTGCCGTTGATGACCGCCCAAAATTCATCCCAATTGATTTTGCCGATGTGCCAGTGTCCGCTGGCGTCGTCAAATCGCAGGTCAGCGTCCGGAATGTTGAGACCTAATTCCAACAACTGCGGCACAGTCTGATCTACAAACATCTGGCGCTGCTCGTCGTTGGTTTTACTCTTGATGCCCCAGCGCAAGAGCTGATCGCTATTTGATGAATCGCTGTCGTGCGGACCAAACATCATCAACGTGGGCCACCACCAGCGATTAAGCGAGTCTTGCGCCATCTGTCTTTGTTCGGGCGTGCCTTGGCACAATCGGATAACAAGCTCCATGCCTTGCTTCTTGTGAAAGCTCTCCTCGGCGCAGATGCGCAACATGGCGCGCGAATAGGGACCAAACGAACATCGCGCGAGCAGCGTTTGATTGATGATGGCCGCGCCATCCACCAGCCAACCGATCATGCCAATATCCGCCCAATTTAAGGTCGGATAGTTAAAGATGCTGGAGTATTTGGCGCGACGCGTCAGCAACGCCTCGATCATCTCCTCGCGTGTGATGCCAAGCGACTCAGCTGCGTGATACAGATACTGCCCGTGTCCGCCCTCATCTTGCACCTTAGCAATCAGGATCATCTTGCGGCGCAGGCTCGGCGCGCGCGTAATCCACGCGCCCTCAGGCAACATGCCAACCACCTCGCTGTGCGCGTGCTGACTAATCATGCGCACCAGTTGTTTGCGATACGCGACAGGCATCCAATCGCCGGGTTCGATCTTTTCACGCCGCGCGATGCGCGCCTCAAACTCAGCCAGCTTCACGGCTTCTTCAGCGTCTTGCGGCGCCTGCTCGGTTTCAACTTCTTTGATATTTAGATAGCCCATAGCCTTTATTGAGACAAATTAATTTTCCTTGCGGTTATCAATTACGCGGCGTAGCTTGCCGCCTTCGCTGCGTGGCAACGCGCCCGGCTTCTTGACGCGCACGCGAGATTGAATGCCGATGATGTTATACACTTTGTGCGACAAATGGCGCTCAAGCGCAACAAGATCGTCATCTTGCTCATTGTCGTGCTGCGTAAATCGTTGGCTGCCCACCGCGCCAAAATAATCCTCATTCACCTCGACCTGAACCTCGATCTCATCAAGACGTCCATCGCGCGTGACTACGATCTGATGATGCGGCGTGATCTGCGTAATGCCAATCAGCGCCTCCTCGATCTGCGACGGAAAAACGTTGACGCCGCGAATGATGAGCATGTCATCTACGCGCCCAATGATGCGGCTCATCCGCGCGTGCGTGCGGCCACATTTGCATGGCTCATGCGTGACGGAGGCAAGGTCGCCTGTGCGATAGCGGATCACCGGGAACGCTTGTTTGTTGATCGTCGTAAAGGTCAATTCACCAACCTGTCCATCAGACAGTGGGTTGCCCGTCTCGGGGTCAAGCGCCTCGACAATGAAATTGTCTTCAAACACGTGCGAGCCATTTTTGCATTCGACGCATTCGTTTGACACGCCGGGCCCCATGACTTCGCTCAAACCATAGATATTGACGGCGTCTACTTTGAGACGAGCTTCGATCTCTTGGCGCATGGCTTCTGTCCATGGCTCGGCGCCTAGCACGAGCGAGCGCAATTTGAGCGTGCTGCGATCCACCTTTGCCTCTTGCAACGCATCCGCGACGGTCAAGGCATAGGACGGCGTGCACGAATAAATCTGCGTGCCAAAATCTTGCATCAGCAAAATTTGTCGCGCCGTGTTGCCGCCGCCCATTGGCACGACAGTCAGCCCCATGTGTTCGCCACCATAGTGCATACCAAGCCCGCCGGTAAATAGACCGTAACCGTATGCATTTTGAAAGACATCGCCTGGCATGGCGCCGCTGAGCGCCAACGCGCGCGCGCACAGCTCCGCCCATGTCGCAATGTCTTGGCGCGTGTAGCCCACGACGGTCGGCTTGCCAGTCGTTCCGGAGGATGCATGTACGCGCACGATTTCTTCGCGCGGCACCGCAAATAAACCCCAAGGATAGTTGTCGCGCAGGTCGCTTTTTTTCATTGTGTGCAGCTTTGGCAGATCGCGCAGGTCCTTGATGTCGGCGGGCTTGATGTTGAGCGCTTCCATTTTATTTTTGTGGAATGGCACTCGTGCATATACACGCTCAACCGTAGAACGCAAGCGCTCACTTTGCAACTTTTCAATTTGGCTGCGCGGCAGGGTCTCCATCTCGGGATTCCAAATCATTCAACACTCCTTTGTGATAGTTGAATACAATCTATTAATATTGCCTATTATTGCTGAGAATTAACCTCGCGTCCACACAAACCATGAACATGAATTTTGACGATTACCAGCACATTTTGTTTTCGCGTCCGCAAGCAGGCGTGCTGCAATGCACATTCAACCGCCCCGAAGTGCTAAACGCGGCAGATGTGCGATTGCACAGCGAGATGGCGTGCCTGTGGGACACCGTGATGCGAGATACAGAGTCACGCGTCATCGTCGTCACCGGCGCAGGACGCGCATTTAGCGCGGGCGGCGATCTCAAGCTGGTCGAGGATGCCTATAAAAACCCTGAGGAGATTTTGCGCATTTTGGACGAGGCGCGCGATCTGGTTTACAACATGTTGCGCTGTGACAAACCCATTGTCAGCGCGATTAATGGCACAGCCGTAGGCGCTGGACTGGTGATTGCGTTGCTAGCTGATATCAGCATTGCCGCAGAGAGCGCCAAGCTCGGCGACGGGCATGTGCGGCTCGGCGTCGCGGCGGGCGACCATAGCGCGATCGTTTGGCCACTGTTGGTTGGCATGGCAAAGGCAAAGTATTACCTCATGACCGGCGACTTGCTCACAGGCAAAGAGGCGGAGCGCATTGGCTTGGTGTCAATGTGCGTCACGGACGAGCAAGTGTTACTCAAAGCGCTTGAGGTCGCGGGTAAGCTCGCCGACGGCGCACGACATGCGATTCGATTCACCAAGCGCGCGCTCAATCAGTGGATGTTGCAAGCGGGTCCGATCTTCGATCATTCGCTCGCGCTTGAGATGATCGGTTTTCATCATGCGGACATGATGGCGGGTGTCGAGGCGCTGCGCAAAAAACAAGCGCCAAGCTACCCGTCAAGTAAAGGTTAGCTCGAAACCCATATTCACCCAAAACAAAAACAGCCCCGCTACATGTCGTAGCGAGGCTGTGTGACAAATCAAAACTCAGATGAAACTAAGCGTAGCCGCGCCCGACGCCGCGATAAACAAAGCCGTGCTTTGCCATGATGTGCGGGTCGTACATGTTGCGCCCGTCCACAATGATCGGGTGACGCATGGCTTTTTTGATGCGTTCGAGGTCGAGGTTGCGAAACTCATTCCACTCAGTGCCGATGATGAGTGCATCGCAACCCTCAGCGGTGTCGTATGAATTTTCGCACAAGGTCACGCCGGTCAGCATCTTGCGCGCGTTGTCCATCGCCACCGGATCAAATGCGCGTATCTTGGCGCCGTCGGCCTGCAACATGCGGATGATGTCAATCGGTTGCGACTCGCGCATGTCGTCGGTGTTGGCTTTGAATGTGAGCCCCAGTACGCCGATGACTTTGCCCTCGAGGCGATTGACGCGCTGATGTCCGTGGCGCTTGTCCTTTTCATTAGTGGCGATGACAAGCTCGCGCGTCTTTGCCACGATGCTACGGCGTTGATCGGCGTTGATTTGCATCACGGCTTCGAGTAGCTGCGGATGCTTGCCTTGCACGTTTGCCATGTGCGCGAGGGCTTTAACATCCTTTGGAAAGCACGAGCCACCATAGCCAAGCCCCGCGTCGAGAAACGCGCGCCCGATGCGTTTGTCATAGCCCATGCCGGCTGCGACCTCCTTGACATCCGCGCCCATCGCCTCACAAATATTGGCGATCTCGTTGATAAAGCTGATCTTGGTTGCCAAAAATGCGTTGCTGGCGTACTTGATCATCTCAGCCGTGCGCAGGTCGGTGA
>CAZVQE010000059.1:0-10976 GCA_964628875.1 uncultured Anaerolineae bacterium | reverse complement strand
CCTCAGCGTCGCCGAAGTTGCCGAGCATGACGCCATTGTGCGAGCAGCCATAGGCATGCGCCGAGTCAAACATCAATTTGAGGTTGTGCTTGCGGGCGATGGTGTCGAGTGCCGCGATATCGCAGGCGTTGCCCCAGACATGCGTAGCGATGATGCCGGTCGTACGTGGCGTGATTTTGCGCGCGACATCTTGCGGGTCAATGTTGTGTGTGACGGGGTCACAGTCTGCAAATACGGGCGTGATGCGTTGCCATTCGAGCGCGTGTGCCGTCGCCACAAATGTATTGGAGGGCACGATCACTTCATCATGCAGATCAGCCGCGCGCGCCATGATTTCTAAGCCAAGCGTGGCATTTGTGACGGCGATGACGTGCTTGACATTGAGCATCTTGGCGACCATGCGCTCAAACTCTTGCTCATACGGACCTTGATTGCTGAGCCAACGGCGGTCGAGCATATCGTTGAGCCGCGCGATCAGTTTGTCGCGGTTGCCGATGTTTGGGCGTCCGACAAATAGCTTTTGATCGAACATTGGCTCGCCGCCAAAGATAGCGAGTTGTTCGATTGAGGTTTTGTGTGCAAAATCAGACACGCGATAAGTGTAACGCACGGAGCAAGCAAAGCGCCTATTTCATCGCTTCGAAAAACAGCGAATACTTGCGGCGCAACTCATTATCAACATCCACCTCGGGCTGAAAATCGGACACGCGCGTCACGCGAAAGCCGATATTGCGCAGCACCGTCTCGAGGCGCGCCTCATCATAAATCGTGCAGTGCTCGCCATACTGATAAATGGCATACGTCATGTAGTCGGCGAGTGTGGCGGTCTGCGGCTCAATTAACCCATAGCTCAGTGGCTCAAAAAAGGCACGGTCGCCCGCGAGATACGCGCGATAAAACTTGGCGTAGTCTGGCAACACGATGCGAAAGACGCCCTCGGGCGCCAGCGCGCGGTAGCAGTCGCGCATGAGTTGCAATCCGTGCCAATAAGTCAGATGCTCAAAAAAATGCGACGAAAAAACATAGCTGGCGCAACCCTCTGGCAGCATGGCTAAACCATTGCGCAGGTCGTAGCTGATGACCGCCGTGTTGGGCTGATTGACATCAAAGCCTGCTGGAGCTTTGAGCATCAGGTCAATGTTGATCCAACCCGCCCGCACATCCGCGCCACAGCCGAGATGCAACTTTAGTCCGCGCTTGCCCGCCAGCGCACGAAACGCGGCTGAGCTGGGCGACGCTGACGTGCGGGCGATGTTAATTTCGTTGCGCACGTTGACCAGCGCAGTCTGTAGTGCGGGCGACGCGATTTTTTTGATAAGGCTTTTCAAGATCGCGCTATTGATCCTTCGGGCGATATTGCGATGGATAGTTGACGATTTTGTCCCACTCGTCGGCGGCGCTGCGCGCAACAAAGGCGATCACGTCGTTGTCACCGATATTAAACACTTCGTGCGGCACACCTGACTTGATGTAAATGAAATCGCCAGCGCTATTGATGACTTCTTGCTTCAACCCTTCGCCAAACATGTGCTTGACTGTGCCTTGCAAGATAAAGAGCATGACCTCAAAGCCATCATGAATGTGCGCATAAGCAATCGCGCCCGGCGGAACTGTGGCAACGTTGATCGAGAGCGCTTCGCTGCCGACGTTCTTGCCGCTCAAGCCTTGTTTGTAGCGAATGCCATTCCACCCGCGCTGAGTGCCACCGCCGCGAATGACGGTGATGCCGTTGTGATCTTCGACTGCACTTTGATCAATTGTGCCGATGCCTTTTGTTTGTTTTTCCATAGCAGGTAGATTGTATAGCTGAGAGACTGAGATGTCAGAGGTCAGAAACCAGAGACAGATATCTGACTTCTGATATCTCCTATCTGACATCTCAGATTTGACGCATCAACCACAGCGCCGCCTCTAGCGCACCGCCGCCGATGGCAAGCGCTTTGTCGCTGATCGAGTAGCAATGCCGCGCATCGGCGCGTGGGTCAATGTCGGCGATCTTGAGACCGGCTTTGACGGGTATGTCGTCGTGTATGAGCCCGCGCAATACGCCGTTGAGCGTGGCATGCACTGGCGTCGAATCTACATTGGCGATGACTTCGCCTTTTTGGACGATATCGCCAATGGCGCGCCGCCCGAAGACGATTCCGTCACACGGCGCGCGCACAACGCGCTGTGTGCTCTCGCCGCCGATTTCGCCCGGTACTCCGCTGTCAGGGATCGCTGTGCCATGCCAGATGGCGCGCCCAAGATCGTGACCACGTTGCGTCTCGATGATGGCATGACAATCGCGCCCAACCTCAAAGCCGGGTCCGCAGGCAATGACAATTGGTGCGTCATTAATGGTCGTGCCTATGTTGCGCTTTGCTAGCACGCAATCTACGAGCACCTCCGCTTTAATCACTTGCGATGCTCGACCAGTAGGATCAGGCATGACGGGGATATGGTCTCGCCGCCACACATTGATCGCCTCATCAGCAAGTGTGATTTTTTCGGCGTGGATACCATCTACTGTGACTCGCGTGTCGTAAATGGCAGATGCGAAGGCGACGGTACGACGAATCACCAAAGGTTGAGCAATGTCAGTGCATAACACGCGAAATCCAGAACGCCACAAACGATAGGCAACGCCGCTACCAAGATCGCCAGCGCCTTTGACTATGGCAATTGGCGCTGCAGTCGCGGAAAAATGCGATAAGCTGGTCATGTTGTGCGGTGTGCAAAATTATAATGACCTGCAGCGCAATTCAACAAACGCAAAACTATGCCTGAAACCAAAAATCCCAAACTATCGCAATCCGACGCCAAAATGGTCTTGGTCGTTGATGATGAGCCACGCATGATTAATTTCATCCGCATGAATCTTGAGATGGAGCGATTTCAAGTGATCTCAGCCAGTAACGGCACCGAAGCCATCAAGAAGGTGCGCGAGATGTTGCCCGACTGTGTGTTGTTGGATGTCATGATGCCAGAGATGGATGGATTCGAGACGTTGCAATCTATCCGCGAAGAAAGCTCAGTGCCGGTCATCATGCTGACTGCCAAGAACGACGAAGAGGACAAAGTCAAAGGTCTCGGTCTCGGTGCGGACGATTACATCACAAAGCCATTTAGCCCGCGCGAGCTCGCCAGTCGCGTCAAGGCGGTGATACGCCGCAGCGAGCTGCCCGCTCAAGTAGAGAAAACACCGGTCAAAATTGACGATCACTTGCAGATTGACTTTAATCGGCGCGAGGTGATTGTGGGTGGCGAGGTGGTCAAATTGCGTCCGACTGAGTGGCGTTTGTTGTATCACCTTGTGCAAAACGCAGGTTGGGTTGTGCCGCACGAGACATTACTGAGCAAAGTGTGGGGCTGGGAGTACCGCGACGAGACGCAATATCTTCGGCTGTATATCACTTACTTGCGCCAAAAGATCGAGCCCGATCTCAATAATCCGCGATACATTTTTACCGAGCGCGGCGTCGGCTATCGTTTTGTGGATTACAAAAACAGCAAGTGATTGGCTAGAAACCCGTATGTTGTGCATCAAAAGTGACTTCATAGGGATTTCTCCCTTCGGTCGAAATGACAAAAATTATTCTTGATGCTCAATCACAATTTGTCAAAATGAATCACTCGAAGTTAATACGTATGCGAGCCGCCCCTACAAAGTTGTGCAATGGATAGTCTGCACGACGAGCTCGCGCGCTTTGATGCATTTGGCACGCACACGCAGGTCTCGGCGCTCGCGGGCGTGCCCGTCTATGTGAATGAATTTTGGACTGCCAAGCAACGCGCCGCCCATAGTCTGCATGAGGTTTCGTATCGCGCATGTTTCAAGCCACAGTTGCCTCGATTTTTTATTGAGCGGCTCACACGCGAGGGCGACGCCGTATATGACCCATTTATGGGGCGCGGCACGACGCTGCTAGAGTCCGCGCTGCTGGGGCGCAGCGTGATCGGCTGCGACATCAATCCGCTCAGCGCCATGCTCATTGCGCCGCGTCTGTCTCCGCCATCGCTGGGTGAAATTGAACATGCGCTAGCGAAGATTGACTGGCGCTACGACGGCGCGATGGATGAGTCGCTCCTTGCGTTTTATCAGCGCGATACATTGAGGCAGATCTATGCGCTCAAAGAGCAGGTGGCTGGTAGCCGTTGGCTGGTAGCTGCTAACTCCGAACCCCGATCTCCGAACTCCGAACTCCGAACTTTGGACTGGCTCCGCATGGTCGCCACGAATCGGTTGACCGGACATTCAAATGGATTTTTTAGCGTGTATACGTTGCCACCCAATCAAGCCGTGACTGTAGAGCGGCAACGCAAGATCAACACGCAACGCAATCAGCAGCCAGAGTTTCGTGACGTGCCGAGCCTCATTCTCAAAAAATCGCGCGCGCTGCTACGTGACGCGATCAGCCGGCCGCCACATGCGCCATTGGTGCAATTGCTCACGCAGTCGTGCGACGCGACGCCGCAAATAGCTGACGCATCAGTCGCGCTCGTCGTCACTTCGCCGCCATTTTTGGATGTGGTGGATTACGCCACCGATAATTGGTTGCGATGTTGGTTTAATGGGTTGGATGCGCGAGCGATACCGATTTGGCAGATCAAAAATATCGAGATGTGGCGCGAACGTATGCACGCGGTGTTTGTTGAGTTGGCACGTGTACTGCGGCGCGGCGGACATGTGGCGTTTGAGGTCGGCGAGGTGCGCGGTGGCAAGGTGCGCCTCGAAGATGAGGTGATCCTTGCTGCACGCAGCACGGGGCTAGAGCCGCAGCTTGTCATGATCAACACACAGCAATTCACCAAAACCTCAAATATCTGGGGCATGACCAATCAACAAAAAGGCACAAACACAAATCGCATCGTGCTGTTGCGACGAACGTGAACATGAAAACTCTCCTCAAAATTTTGGCGGTAATCGCGCTGATCTGCGTGGCGTTGCCACAGCTTTGGTATCCGTATGGTTTTGATCAAATGGTGTATGCCGCATGCGGCGATGTCATTCGGCGTGGCGGCGTGCCGATTCGCGATTGCTTTGAGACCAAGCAAATGGGCGTCATGTTGATGTATGCGCTGCCTGCGTTGCTGACGCGCTCGCCCGTGGCGATACATGCGCTGACGCTGGCGTGGCAACTGATGACAAGCGGCGTATTGGCATTTATTGCGGCACGTTTGTTTGGCAAGACAGCGGCGTGGGTCGCGGCGATTGTGTATTGGCTGATGTATGCCGGCATCAACTATTGGTCCATGGATCAAGCCGAGACATTTTCAAATGTGTTTTTGGCGCTGGCGCTGTATCTGTGCGTGGCGCATCAAAACGGGCGTCGCAGCACGACGCTTTTATTTTGGGCGGGCGTGTGCATCGGCGTGACATTTTGGTTCAAGTATGTTTTTGTGTTGGTGGGAATCGCGCTCGGTGTGTGCATCCTGCTCGATGATCTCTTGAGTGCGCGAGCAATCCACGTCAAACCATTGCTCGCGTTTGCAGGTGGATTTGTGTTGATTGCGCTTGCGGGCGTGGCGTATTACGCGCTACAACGCGACGGCATCGCCACACTCCTCATGCAGCTCAACTTCTTGCGTGAAAATTTTCCACTGGCTGAGCCGTTGCCGCTGCCGGGCATGATCCAAATGTTGTTGCGCTTTCTCAACAACGGCGCAGATCAAACGGCGGGCTTTAAGGACACGCTCGGCGACGCGACCAATGCGGCGGTGATCTTTGGCGCGGGCTTTCCGCTGGTGTTTGTGTTAATGGCGCTCGGCGCCATTCGCGCATTTGCCAGCGGCACCGCGAGACGCGCCGTGTTGTATTTGCTGGCAGTGTTTGCGGCGTGCGTCGTCATCACAGCGTGGCAGGGCAACTACATCCAATATCACTTCACAATTTGGCACGCGCCGTTGGCGTTGTTGGCAAGCGCAGCGTTTGTTGCGGACAAGAATCGCGCACGCTCAATGAGCAATGTGCTCGCGTCGTTTGTTGCGTTTGTCACATGCGGTTTGATGATCTGGCGCATGACGCCGATCTTGCAAGACACATTTGTCAATGTCATCATGCAACACAAAACGCCAACACAACTCTACGCCGAGAGCAAGCAAGCTGCGCACATCCCTGCCGCCGAGCAACTCAAAAAACAAACCTCGCCAGAAGATTCATTCGCCATCTTTGGCGATGCGCCGTGGCTCTACACACTCGCCGAGCGCAAAAATGCGACGCGATTTTCATTTATCAACGTGTGGATCAAAAAGCGCAACACGCCGAGCTATGCGTTGTTCATTCAGCAATTTCGTGACGATCTCGCGCAAAACAAACCGCTGTATGTCGTCCTCACGCGCGAAAATTTCCCTTGGCTCAACAACAATTATTTGGACGATTACAAACTCGCCAAACCTATTTTTGAGTATGTCGAAGCCAACTATCACTACGAGGGCGAAAACGGACCCTTCTTGTTTTTTAGGCGCAACTAGCCGCGCTCGCCGATGAGCGCCCACACGCGATGCTGCGTTTGTAGCGGCTCGTTGGTGAATTGAGTACGAAGCATTTCGGCGTGCTCAGCATCAAACGCGGCGACCGCCTCAGGCGACAAACTCGCGGCGATGCCAGCGCTCGCGCGGATGCGACCACGCCAGCCTTCGTGTGTGTATGGCACAAATAAGTCATACGAAAACGTTTGCAGATTGCAAAAACCCGCCTCAGCCAGATCACGCAACCACGCGCCATAGATGCCCGAAGTGCCGCTCATCTTCCAATTTGGATTGTGTTTGAGAATGAGTTGTTCGGTGGCTTCGACGACGTTGCCGCGCAATGGTATCCAATCGAAGTGCGCGATCACGATGCGCCCATCGCGTTTTAGGATGCGGCGTGACTCTTGCGCGGCGCGGGTGCCATTAAACCAATGCCAACACTGACCTGCCGTCACGACATCTGCAAAAGCATCAGGCAAATGTGTCTGCTCGGCGCTGGCGCATCTAAATACGACGCTCAGATTTTCTGTGGTGGTGAGCGCCCTTGCTTGTTGCAGCATGTTTTCGGCGGGATCAATGCCAATGACATTGCACCCGCGCCGCGCAAAGCCACGCGCGAGCGTGCCAGTGCCAGTGCCGAGATCTACCAGCGTTTGCGCAGATTGTCCGACGCCATACTCAGCGATGCGCGTAAAAAATGAATCGGGAAATCCTGCGCGGTGCGTGGCGTAGTCGTTTGCGGTTTTGCCAAAATCAATCTGCATGTGCGCATCATACTCAAGCTAACCGCTCATCGCACGCGTGATTGAGACCACATGCGGCGCAGCGCACGGCGTCTGAGTGATTGCGCTCGACGTCGGGTGAATTGGCGTCCGCACGGATGGACTCGGCGGCTCGCAGGACATCATTGCGCAAGGCGTCGGTGTACTCGACCGCAAATTGTTTATCGCCATACAGCACGATGCCGTAGTTTGGGCGCACGCCATAGTTGTCTTCGACCAGCAGACAATAGGCGGCGAGCTGCAATACATGGCTGCGATGTGGTGTCGTCGGCGTCTTGCGTGTAGCTTTGATCTCGACCGGTACGATTTGATTCCCATCGCGCACGAGATAGTCGGGCTTGCCAACGATGCCATAGCGCCGCGAGAGTATCGGTTGGTCGTTGCGCGTCCATGTGCTGGTGTCGCTGTAGATCAGGCGCCCCTCAGGCAAACCGCTGGCGCTACGTATGCGCCGACTGAGCCACCACAGCGCGAGCGCGATTAACACACATAGCACAACCAAAATAAAAATCATGCTACGCGATTGTAGAGATAAAAAAACGCGACGGCAGAATTCCGTCGCGTTTTTTTTATGCCCGCAACAATTATTTTGCGGTGTTCACTTGATCTTCGGCGACCCAACACGCGGCAAAGTGTCCGGGTTTGAGTTCTTTGAGTTGCGGTTCTTCGACTTTGCACTTTTCAACCGCAAACGGGCAGCGCGGATGGAAGCGACACCCCTTTGGCGGATTCACGGGCGATGGCACGTCGCCTTCGAGGATCATGCGCTCACGTTTAGCCGTTGGATCGGGAATCGGAATCGCCGATAGCAAGGCTTTTGTGTATGGATGCAGCGGATCGGCAAACAACGAATCACGATCGGTCAGCTCAACCAATTTGCCGACATACATCACGCCGACGCGGTCGCTGATATGCTCGACGACGCTCAGGTTGTGCGCAATAAACAAATACGTCAAGCCAAATTCTTTTTGCAGGTCTTTGAGCAAGTTGAGCACCTGTGACTGAATCGAGACATCAAGCGCCGAAACAGGCTCATCACACACGATAAATTTTGGCTTGAGCGCCAGCGCGCGCGCGATGCCAATGCGTTGGCGCTGACCGCCTGAAAATTCATGTGGGTAGCGCTTAGCGTGATAGTCCTCAAGACCGACACGACGTAGCATGTCAATGACAACATCGTTGCGCTTCTTGGCATCGCGCATGCCATGCACCAGCAACCCCTCGCCGACGCTCTCGCCGATAGGCATACGCGGGTCAAGCGAAGCATACGGGTCTTGGAAGATGATCTGCATATCCTTGCGCAAAGTTTTTAGCTCGGTGGCGTTGAGTCCAAATATGTCTTTGCCCTCAAAGTAAGCATGCCCGCCTGTCGCAGGGATCAAGCGCAAAATCGTGCGCCCAATTGTGGTTTTGCCGCAACCCGATTCACCGACCAAACCAAGCGTCTCGCCGCGTTTGATGTTAAATGAAACACCGTCAACGGCTTTGACTTGCGCGACTACACGCTGCAATAATCCAGCGCGAATGGGGTAATGTTTATAAACATTGTCTACGCGCAAGAGGTCAGCGGCGGTGGTTCCATCGAGAGCGGTAGGCTTATTCACTTTCGTATCTGCCATTGGTAATTTTTCCTAAGAAGTCAAAGTAGAGGATTAATAATCGTAGAGCCATGTGCGCACATGGTGTCCGGGCGCTATCTCACGCAGCGGCGGCAATTCATTTTGACAATGCTCACGCGCTGCGCCTGTGCAAATCTCGCAACGCGGCTCGAAGCGGCAACCAGGGGGCCAGTTTGTTGGCGCAGGCACGACGCCCGGGATCGCATACAGGCGCTCTTGCAAACGACCTAGCACGGGCGTTGAGCCGATCAAGCCTTTTGTATAAGGATGTTTTGGATTGGCAAACAATGTGCGCACGTCGCACGACTCGACGATCTGCCCGCCATACATGACGATGACGCGATCCGCCATCTCTGCGATAACACCAAGGTCGTGTGTGATGAGCATGATGGCAGTGCCAGTCTTGCTCTTGAGATCGCGCATGAGGTCGAGAATTTGAGCTTGAATTGTCACATCCAAAGCGGTGGTCGGCTCGTCAGCGATTAACAACTCTGGCGCACACGCGAGCGCCATTGCAATCATCACACGTTGCGCCTGACCGCCTGAGATTTCATGAGGATATGCCTCTACACGTTTTTCGGGAGAGGGGATGCCGACCATGCGCAGCAGCTCAATGGCGCGCTTGCGACCAGCTTCCTTGCCGAGACTTTGGTGGATGCTCAGCACCTCTGAGATTTGATCGCCAATTTTGAATACTGGGTTCAAACACGTGGTGGGCTGTTGGAAGATCATCGAGATGCGATTGCCGCGAATCTTGGTCATCTCTGACTCGGGCAAATCCAACAGGTTTTTGTTGTCAAACATGATGCGCCCTTCAGCTACTTTGCCGGGTGGGGCGATCAATCGCATGACTGAGAGTGAGGTCACGCTTTTGCCGCAGCCCGATTCACCTACGATTCCAAGTGTTTCGCCGCGTCGCACGTAAAAATCTACGCCATCAACTGCGCGGATGATGCCGTCTTCGGTTGAAAATTGCGTCTTGAGTCCGTGAACATCGAGTAAGACATCGCCGGTTTTGCTATCTGCCATCGTTCAACTTGTTCTCCTTAGTGGATGGGAATATTGTATTCAGAAAATTTGTTTTAAGGTTGCGTGTTTTGCGACAGACTTTAGCGGTCTAGTTGCGTATGATTTCTATCGCCAAATTGATCGCAAGGTAGATCAAAAACACGCCGCACACGCCATTCAACACGCGAAAGAGCATAGGCGTGACAAAACGCCTGCCGAGTGTGACAAGCGCCGCCATGCCAAATGCATACAGTGTGACGCCGATAAAGAACGCCGCTAAAAACACAGCGTAATCAGACCATTGAGGATCGGTGACAACAGGCGCAATCGTCGCACTACCGACGCCAAGCCAAAACACAAGCTGAAATGGATTGCTGAGCGAGAGCAACGCGCCCGTGACAAAATCGCCATGCGCGCTGACCGATGCGAGTTCATGCGGTTGTGCGCCGCGCCACGCATCTGTCAGCGCCCCACGCGCCAGATTCAACAACAGCAGCACCCCGATCAAACCGATCGTCGTGCGTAAGACCACGCTCTGCACGAGGAATGACACGCCGACAACGCCAAGCGCTGCCCAGACCATGTCACCCACGACCGAGCCGAGTTGAATGGCAATTGCGCTGGCAAAGCCGCCGACCACCCCGCGTCTGAGTGTGGTCGCGGTGACTGCGCCCGGCGGCAATGCGAGTGCCAGCGCCAACGCAAATGCCGTCGTCGCAAGCGTCCAATTCATGCGCGCGGTGATTTACTCAGGTGTCTCGCTCGCGCCAAAGCCAGCGTTAAAGCCGGCATCTACGTAGTGAATCTCGCCCGTGACGCCGCCAGCCAGATCACTGCACAGATAGGCTGCGCTGTTGCCGACGTCCTCGATGCTGATATTGCGCTTGAGCATGCTGGCTTTGCCAAAGTCATTGATAAGCGCGCGTGAGCCAGCGATGCCCGCTACGGCGAGTGTGCGGATCGGTCCTGCGCTGATGCTATTGACGCGGATATGTTTGTCGGTCTTGCCAAAATCTGCCGCGAGATAACGCACGCTGGCTTCGAGCGCGGCTTTGGCAACGCCCATGACGTTGTAGTGCGGCACAGCCCGCTGCGAGCCAATATAGGTCAGCGTCAG
>CAZVQE010000058.1:0-11147 GCA_964628875.1 uncultured Anaerolineae bacterium | reverse complement strand
CGATGCGCTGTTGTTGGCGCACCAGCTCGGCGCGCACCTCTTTGTGTTTGGCGGTAGCTGAGACATTGGCATCCACCTGTGGCGTACGCACCTCCCACGACACATCAACGCCATCCAGCCAGACACTGCTTTGGCGTCCATCATGCACGTGCGGCGGCTGCACATCAATCTTGACCTTGTGCGCCAGCTCAGACATTGCGCGCGCGTTGTCTGTTGCGATGCCATTTTGTAACGCCGCCAGTGTGACCGCGCGATACATGACACCCGTGTCAAAGTAAAAGTAGTTGAGTGAATGAGCGAGCTTGGCGGCGAAGGTGCTCTTGCCGGATGCGGCAGGTCCGTCAATGGCGATTTTCATGGAGGTCAAGTATCGCTCAGACCCGATTTACAGCACGCTCAGCGGATCAACATCCACGACGCAGCCGCGCGGCAAATCAAGGCGACTGAGCAACGCTGAAGGTGAGTCGGTGCGCGCGATCAATTGCCAGCGGAATTGATTTTGTCGCCGCCCGAAGTAGGCGGGCGCAGGTCCGATCAGCGCCGCAGGATCGGTCAATCGTTGGCGCAATTGGCGCGCGATATGTTCACATTGCGCGCGCGCCTGCGCGTTGTCCGTGTCGTTGACCTCGATGCGCACCAGCCGCGTAAATGGCGGCAGATCGAGATTGCGCCGCTGTTGCAATTCATACTCAACAAAGCCGCGCACATCATGCTGCGCCGCAAATGCAATCGCTGGATGATCTGGGTTGTAGGTCTGCACAATGACGCGCCCACGCAATAGTCCGCGTCCGGCTCTACCTGCGACTTGCTCGATCAAATTAAACACACGCTCCGACGCGCGAAAGTCGGGCAAAAATAAACCGACATCTGCCAATACAACGCCGACCAGTGTCACCATCGGCAAATCGAGACCCTTGGCGATCATCTGCGTGCCGATCAACACATCGGCCTGCTGATTGACAAAACGTTGCAATAGTTGATCGGCTGCGCCGCGCGCCGACGACGTATCTTTGTCCCAGCGCACCACGCGCGCTTTTGGAAACTGCTCATGGATGGCATGCTCGATGCGTTGTGTACCGATGCCGATAAATTTGATGCGCGAGCTGCGGCATGTCGGACACACCGTTGGCACGCTCTCCGTGTGATCGCAGTAGTGACAACGCAATTGCGTGCTGAAGGTTGGAGGTTGGGGGCTGACTCCTGACTCCTGACTCCTGACTCCCGTGTGCAGTGTCAATGGCACATCGTCATTTGGACAGCGCATCGCATGACCACAATCACGACACACAACACACGATGCCGTGCCACGCCGATTCAAAAACAAAATAGCTTGCTCGCCGCGCTCCAAAGTCTCGCGCAGCGCTTGACTCAATGCGCCGCTAAACATGTTGCTGTTGCCACCGCGCAGTTCGGCGCGCATGTCTAGTACTTGCACATCGGGCAATGCTTGATACGCGACGGCTTCATTCTCAGACACAAAATGTGAATGCAACCCGAGCCGCGCTTGTTGATCGGAGATGCGATTGACATGACCGCGTACGCGATTAGGCAGCTCCAAAAAGGTCAGCTCGCCGCGTTGCGCCATGTGCCATGCCTCGAGCGAGGGTGTCGCGCTGCCGTAGATCAGTGTGGCGTTGTGTTGCTGGGCGAATTGGAGCGCCACGCGTCGCGCGTCGTAGTGTGGCGTTTTGTCTTGCTTGTATGAGGATTCGTGCTCTTCGTCCAAGACGATCAGCCCGATGTCAGCCAGCGGCGCAAATAGCGCCGACCGTGCGCCGATGACGATCGGTAGCTCGCCCGCGCGAATGCGCCGCCATGTGTCCATGCGTTCGCCGGGTTTGAGCTGGCTGTGGATCAGCGCGACCTTGCCCGGGAAGCGCTCCAAAAATCGGCGCGCGGTTTGTGGTGTCAGGCTGATCTCTGGCACAAGGATGATCGCCCCGCGTCCGCGTTGGAGTGCAGCCTCGACCGCCCGCATATAAATCTCTGTTTTGCCACTGCCAGTCACGCCGCGCAACAGAAACTTTGGATTTTGGATTTTGGATTTTGCAGAGCCATCCGACATCTGAGATCTGTCACCTAATATCTGACTACTCACTACTGACATCTGATTGCTAATTGCCTGCCATGCTGCTTGTTGGTCGGATGTTAGTGGTGGCGGCGACTTTGGCACAAAGTCAATGTCGGCGAGTGGGTCGCGCCAGCGCGTCGCGTCGCCCAGCATGATGTATCCGCGTTCTTCGAGCCAATTCACATCAGCCCGCGTTGCGCTCGTCTCTGCCATCAACCAATCTGCCCACGCCAAGCCATTGCGTTGACGCAGATAGTCGAGCGCTGCGATGCGGCGCTGCGCGGTGGCGTTGTTTTGCTCGCGCAATCGGTTGAGCGCGATCTCGAGCGCCGCCTCTGACACGATCAATTGCGCCAGCGTCGTGCGCCGATGCTCTGCGCGCGGTGTCTCGAGCGTCGAGGCGCGCATCACCGCGCCGCTATTCATCAGATTTTTGAGTGCGCCGCGCCAACCGCGCTCTTGCATGAGCGCGCGCGCGAGCTTGCTCTCGATCATCGCGCCGCGCACTTTGAGCATATTGAGAATCGCGCTCTCGACGGGCGCGATTTTTTGTGGAATCGGTCGCGCGGCGTTGATCGAGTAAACAAACGCTGAGCGCGGAGTAAAGCCGGGCGGCACCATGAGCGCACAACAGCGACCGAGTGGCGCGTGATATTCGTCGGCGATCCAACGCGCGAGCGCCATGTGTTGCGTGTCGAGCGCAGGCTGTGGGTCAATCAGGCTATGCAGAGGCTTGAGCGTGCGCATATTGCCGTCCGCCTCGCGCAAGGTCAGCACGATGCCGCTGACCATTTTGCTTTGTAGTGGTGCGATCACGGCGCAACCGATTTGCAGCTGCGACTGCATCGTGTCAGGCACGCGATACGTCAGTGGCACATCAATTGCCTGTGACAACAACGCAACATCCGCCACCCAATTTGGCATAAGCCAACTATACTTTGCGGACTTTTTACTCACGCAGAGGCGTTGAGTCGCAGAGGAGAAATGAAAAAACTTAGCTGCTCCGCGTCTCTGCGTGAGGTCAATTTGAAAAACACAATATGAGCGATTCACACACAACACCCATCGTCATCAAGGGCTTTCGCATTGACCCAAAACTGTTGGAACGCAAAGCCATCACGCGTTGTGAGATCAGCCGCTGTAAGGGCAGTTGCTGCTCAGACGGCGTATGGCTGGATGTTGCGCAGGCACAAAACATCCTCGATCATGCGGCGATGATTCAGCCGTTTATGCGTCCAGAGCGGCGTGATACGAGTCAGTGGTTTGCTGAGTTGCATGATGATGATCCATCTTTTCCGTCAGGCAAATACACCGGCACGACGACGGTGCACGACGCCACGCATCCAAACGGTGGCACATGTATTTTCTTGCGCCCCGAGGATCGCTACTGCGCCATTCAAGCCGCCTGCATCGCTAACAAGCGTGAGGCTTGGTCACTCAAACCGTTGTATTGCTGTTTGTTTCCGGTGGTAGATGAATACGAAGATGGCAAGACACTAACGATGGATGACGAAAACGATTTGTTTCATCGCGGCGGCGGCTGCTTTGAAAATTGCGCGGGCGAACCTGTGCCAATGTTTCAACTGTATGCAGAAGAGGTTGCGCTCATGCTTGGCGTAGATGGCTATCGTGAGCTATGCAAAATCGTTGGCGAGCAACCGCGATTGTGAGTGTTGAGTTATCGGAGTAGGGCAACTTGTAGGCTGCTGCTATTTCTGCTCGCTCGATGCCAATGTCAATGTGCGTTCGCGCCACGCGTACAGCGCCATTAACACGACGCCGAAAATCATAAAGCTCGCGCCGAGGATGAACAGCGGCGGATAGCCAAGCCACTCGATGATGTAGCCACCAAAAAACGCAATCACGGTGAAGCTGAGACCGGCGAGCGCCTCTTGGGTGCCGTTGAGCGTGCCGTGTAGTCGCGCGGGGGTGCGCGCCATGATAAACACCATATACGCCGAATAACGTGCAGGCATCGTCACCCACAGCATGATGTAACCAAATGCCGCGACACCCCACGCTGGCACAAATGCCATTGGCAACATCGAGAGCGCAGCCGCGCTGAGCGCCAATATGACGGTGCCGGCGTTGCCAAATTTGCGCGTGAGCCAAGGGATCGCCAATGCGGACGGCACGCCAACAAGCTTGGCGATGGCTTGAATCGCGCCAATGGTTGCGGGTGCGACGTGCAAACCGCGATCCATGTAGACATTAAAAAATGTTTGCAATGTGGCGATGCCGCCGACTTGCAAAAATCGAATCAAGCCAAAAAACGCGAGTAGCAATACGAGCGATTTGATGGGTGTGACAGGCGCATTTGTTTTGTGCGAAGTGCGCTCTGCAGGCGTGGTGTTTTGATCCAGCTCGCGCATATTGACCTCGCGCATACGCGCCACCAACAAGAGCGGCACGATAAATGTAAACGGCACAATCCATAATGTCACCTGAAATGGCAGCGGTTGCTCGATTGTGCCAAGACCCATTTGCACAAACAGTGATGGGGCGTTGCCGCCAATCAGACTCCCGCCAAATCCGAAGATTGCCGAGAGCGCCGATTGTGTCGAGAAAATACTTGTGCGTTGTTGAGGAGTGCTCAGCGCGCCCATGTATGGCGCGCCTGAGACAAAGTATGCCGATAAGCCGATGTTTGTGATGACTGTGCCTACGATCAACACGGGCACAAATAAATTTGATGGCAACCATCCAACAATTGGAACGAGTAGCGCCCCGACAAAAATCATCCATACGCCGACGCGCATGACACGCAACAAGCCATATTGTTCGCCGATGCGACCGATAGGCACGCACGACAGCGCAAAAACTGCCATGCCAATCGAGTTGATGACTCCGATCAGCTCGGGTCCAAAACCCAAGCGAATCAAATACAAGTTGTAAATGACGGTGTTGATACCACCATCCAGCGCCACAGCGAGCAGAGCTGCAATCGAAAGTTGGCGACGGACATCGGGGTCAAACGCCGCAAAACGTGAACGAAATGAAGTGAAAATGGTGCGCGCATTGTCTCATTAAAAAAGGTAAAATCATTTCCATGAATCTTTTTAATCGCCTTGTCATCATCATCATCTTTATCTTGGTTGCAATAGCAGGCGCATTTGCACTCATCACGCCCGCAGGCGCCATCAGCGCCGTGCAGGCTGCCGCTAACCATGGGGCGTCGTTGCTCAACTTTGCGCCGCCCGGGATTTTGCGCACGATTGTGCGATTGCTGTTTGCATTTTTGTGGTTGGCTTTGATGGGAATCTTGCTGTGGCTGGAGCTACGCCGCCCTAACAAACGCGTGGTCGAAGTGCGCGGAACAGACGACGGCAAAGTGCAACTCAGCACCAATGACGTGCAACAAAAATTGACCCAAAGCATTCTGAATATGGCTGGAGTGCAAAAAGCAAGTGTGAATGTGGTTGCACCAAGTGGCAAAGAGATTCGCGCCAGTGTCGAGGCAGTGACTGACCCAGATGTAGACCTATCTGCAAAGGGGACTGAGATCGCCGCGCTCGTGCGCAATGTCGTCGAAGATCAACTTGGCGTCAAACTGTCAGGTCGCCCACAGGTCAATGTCAAAGCTGGCAAACCACGCAAAGGTGGCAAGGCCGCGCCTGCGACAGACATCGCGTTGCCTGCACCGAGTGAGCCGATAGATACATCTGTTGTTATTGAGAATGGGACACCGAGCGAACAGAAATGAGTGATCACAGCGAAGACTTGACCGACGCAAGCCCCATTCCACAAATCGAAACGCCGAGTGCGATAGAACACGCAGACATGCAAGATCAAATCGTGGCGGCGATCGCGGTTGCTGATGAGCCGCAAACCATTGACCCGACGCGCGTCGAGATCGAGGTCAAGCCGCGCATCAGTGTTGATCTCACGCTCTCCGCGCAGATCGAGAGCTTGCTGTATGTCGCCAGTGAGCCTGTGCCGATCAATGCACTCGCTACTGCGCTTGACGCATCGAATAAGGAAATCGAAGCCGCGCTCAAAGAATTGGATGAGACCTATGCGCAGCGTGGCATGCGCTTGCAACGCATGAATAACCGTGTGCAGCTTGTAACTGCGCCAGAGATGGCAAGTCAAGTGCAAAAGTTTTTGGGACTTGAATCTATCAACCGTCTTTCAAATGCGGCGGTCGAGACGCTAGCGATCATCGCCTATCGGCAACCGATTACCAAGCCGCAGATCGAGATGTTGCGCGGGGTAAATTGCGACGGCGTGATGCATACGCTCGAGGCGCGCAATCTCATCCAAGAGCTGGGTCGCGCAGACACGGTTGGACATCCGATGCGCTATGGCGTGACGTTTGACTTTTTGCAATATTTTGGTTTGCAAGGCACGCTTGATCTGCCGCAGATTCAAAACATTGAGACGTTACCTGTTCAGCCTGCGCCGCCACTGATCACAGCATCAAATAACTAACCACAAAAACCCAAAGATCACAAAAAGTATGTGTTTCTGTGGTGAATATTTCAAATGAATCCTCAACGCTATCTAGCCGCATGTGGCGTCGGGTCGCGCCGCGCGTGCGACAGACTCATCAGCGAAGGGCGCGTCTTGCTGAATGGTAAACCGCTTGCCTTTGGTATGGATATCAATGAGGATGATGTCGTCACCGTAGATGGCGAACGCGTCGATCTAAAGCAGACGCACTACATTGCACTCAATAAACCTGCGGGCTATATCTCAGATCGCGGCGTGCCAAAATATCCGAGCGCGCTCGATCTCGATGGGTTGCCGCGTGGTCTTTTTGCGGTCGGGCGGCTCGATCAGGACGCAACTGGATTGCTCTTGCTGACCAACGACGGTGAGCTGGCGCATCGGTTGATGCACCCATCGTTTGAGCACGAAAAAGAGTATCGCGTGCTTGTGAATGGCGCTCCAAGTGAGGCGACGCTAGAGCAATGGCGGCGGGGTATAGATTTGGACGGAGAACTCACTGCACCCGCACAGGTTGCAATTCTCAAGACAGTGCCGCGCGGCACATGGCTCAAAGTCATCTTGCATGAGGGACGCAAGCGACAAATCAAGCGCGTTGCAAAACAGCTCGGGCATCCGGTCATCGAATTGGCGCGAGTGCGCATCGGAAGCATAAGGCTAGGAGACCTCAAAATCGGCACATGGCGCGCGCTGACCGCCGCAGAGGTGCGTGAGATGATAGAT
This sequence comes from uncultured Anaerolineae bacterium, assembly GCA_964628875.1. GTDB lineage: Bacteria > Chloroflexota > Anaerolineae > J036 > Brachytrichaceae > AQU-03. The sequence continues at coordinate 3,904 of CAZVQE010000058.1, read as the reverse complement.
GCGAGATAGGCTGTTGCTTTATGTGGCATTTGCAAAATAGAGCGTCTGTTGGCGCAAACCTTGCTTTGCGCACTTTGATTGCGCCGATCGCCATTGCATTGGTGACATTAGGGCTGGCAATTTTTCAGAATGGTTGGCCCCATTGGTTCAATGTTCCGCTGGCCGTGTTGGCGTATCTTGCAGCGATCAACCTCGTGACGCAACTGGCTGGATTCATGATAGGCGCGATTGCGGCTGGCATCGCTTTTTTGAGTTTCAATTTTTTCTTTATTGAGCCATATGGCACGTTGTATGTCAGAAATGAAGCTGATATTTTGGTGCTGTTTTTGTTTGTGGCGATTGCATTGATAAATAGCCGCGTGTTAGGGCGCGCTCAACGCAATCTACTCGAGGCTGAGATGCGCGAGCGTGAAGCCACGCGTTTTTATGAATTGAGTTTGCTGTTGATTAGTCTGTATGACGTCAAAGAAATTGCGCGTGCGTTGTCACAACGGCTGCGTGCCATTCTCAACGCCCAAGCCATCGCCGTCATCATAGATAAAGCCGAAGGCTATGCGGCGGTGCGCGTGCAAGAGCCGGAGAATCGTAAAGACAACGACGCGCCAAATCATATTGAGCCAATTGCGCTGGCGCACGGCGCACTGGGTGAAGTGCATATCTGGCGCAAAGAATATCTGACGCTGAGCGAAAAACGTTTGTTGCGGACGTTTGCCAGCGAGACCGCGATGATTCTCGAGCGTATGCGCATGTCACAAGCCGAGAGTCGCACCAAGCTGCTCGAAGAAAGCGACCGCTTGAAAGGAGCGCTGCTGTCATCGGTTAGCCATGAATTGCGCACGCCACTTGCAACTATACGCGCTGGCGCAGAGAGTTTGCAGAGCGGTTTGGTTGCGCCAAACTCACCCGCCGGACGCGAGCTGATGAGCGATGTGAATGACGCGGCGACCTATCTGACCAAGCTCGTCAACAACATGCTTGATATGACCAAGATCGAGAGCGGGGCGTTGTATCCTCAACGCGAATGGAGCGAGCTTGACGAGATTGTCGGCAACACTGTGCGTCATTTGCGTAGTGAGCTTGGCAACCACTCGTTGAATATTGATGTGCCAGAGGCGTTGCCATTAATTGCAGTTGACCCCATTCAAATGGACCAAGTGCTAACCAATTTAATCACCAATTCGGTCAAATATGCGCCGGCTGGAACCTCCATTCACCTCACTGCAACCGTGCAAGGCGATATGATGCGCGCGTGCATCAGCAACGAAAGCTCGCCGCTTGCGCGCGAAGACTTGACGCGCATCTTTGATAAGTTTTATCGCGTGACGAACCCATCGCAAGTACTTGGCACGGGGCTAGGACTGAGTATTTGCAAAGGCATCATCGAGGCGCACGGCGGCAAGATTTGGGCGGAGAATCGCACCGGTGTCGAGCAAGGCGTTTCATTTATATTTACATTGCCGCTGGTGTGGAATGGCGCTCTGCCAAAGTCACCGCCTAGCGAAAATTAACGCCGAATGAACAATCAGCCGATCATCCTTGTCATTGATGATGAGATTCAAATACAGCGCGCCTTGCGCAAAATCTTTGCTGAGAATGGCTATCAAGTGCGCGTGGCTGCGAGCGGCGAAGAAGGCTTGGCGATTGCGGCGGCTGAGCAACCCGATGTGATCGTGCTTGATTTGGGACTGCCCGACATGGATGGCACACTTGTGTGTGAGCAGCTCCGCGCATGGACAGCTACGCCGATTGTGGTGCTGTCGGCGCGCGACGATCAACGTCAAAAAGTCAGCGCACTCGACAAAGGTGCGGATGACTATCTAACAAAGCCCTTTGGCATTGATGAATTGATGGCGCGCATCCGTGTAGCGTTGCGCCACAAAGCGCGCTTGCGCGATGATGATGCAGACGCCATCGTAGAGAGTGGCGATCTGCAAATTGACCTTGCGCGGCATACTGTGAATCGAGCCGGAGAGCTTGTGAGTTTGACGGCAACTGAGTTTAAGCTGCTGGCTTATCTTGCGCGCAATGCAGATCGTGTTTTGACGCATCGCGCGTTGCTCAACGAGGTGTGGGGCAATGAGTACGTGGATCAGATCGAGTATCTGCGCGTTTATATGCGCCAACTACGCGCTAAGCTCGAAACCGACCCGCGTGATCCGCAAATAATCATCACTGAGCCTGGGGTCGGTTACCGATTTGTGCGTCGGTAATGCCTCATTTTTATTTTTTCTTTATCTTTTTTCCTCAAAAACCTACAGTCCTCTTTATTTTGCGCGCGTAATGTGAAAGCGTGCAAGTGACACGGACATCAACCGATCTCAAATTTGCGCCAAAGCGTTTGTTGGCGCTGATGCCGGATTTTGAGTTTGATGAGCCGCGCCTAGCACAACAAATTTGGCAATTGATTCAATCGCGCACGACGCCAGTTGTGTTTTTGCGAATGGCAACCGCGCAGATTTACCAGTCGCGCGCCGATTTTTGCGTGGCGCTATTGGGTGCGCTGTTGCGCCATGACGGTATCGAATCCAGCACGGTATTTGATGAATCGGGCGATTGGATTCAATGCGTGCGGCATCACTACCAACCGGGTGATTTGGTTGTGTGTCATTCAGAGCATACATTGCCCGAGACGCAGGCTTTGGTTGATACGCGCAATTTGCCAATAAGCAAATTTTTAGCGCCGCTGCAGATTCCATTCACAGAGCTATCTGGAATTGCACATGCGCCGTCCTCAAAACTCTCTTGGCGCGAAGTGTTGCGCGCGTGGATGCCTGCCATCGCCATCATTGTCGTGTCGTTTGTGTTTCAAGTTGCGTTGTTGGATTGGATGCGCGATTCGCCACACTGGGCACAAAAAATTGCGCTGCTGATTGCGGTCAGCGCGGAGTTAGTTTCTATTGTGTTGTTGGGCGGTTGATGCCGCCTTTCGTATCTCGAATAAATCATGAGCGTAGTAAAACAAAAACGATTCAAAATAAACGAAGTTCTTATCGGCAAGCCGCTGACCAATGAAGAAGCACCGCATCAAGCGATTGGTAAAACGGTGGCTTTGGCGGTATTTGCGTCAGATGCTCTTTCGTCCGTCGCCTACGCGCCGGGCGAAATATTGCTGGTGTTGATGTTGGCGGGTGTGGCATACACCTAGTTGTCATTGCCGATTGCGGCTGCCATCATCGTCATGTTGATGATTTTGACGATCTCTTATCGTCAGACGATCTTTGCGTATCCGGGCGGCGGTGGCGCGTATATCGTGGCGCGTGACAACATCGGCGAAGCGCCTGCGCAAATTGCTGGCGCGGCGTTGCTCACGGATTACATATTGACGGTCGCTGTAAGCATCTCAAGCGGTCTCGAAAATATGGGCGCGACATTTCCGATGATCAAGCCATATCAAACCATCATTGCCGTGTTTCTTGTGCTGTTTATGATGATGATGAATTTGCGCGGGGTCAAAGAGTCGGGGCGCGTGTTTGCGATTCCGACATATTTCTTTTTGGCGATGATGTTTATGACGCTTGGCGTCGGCGCGATACGGGCGTTGTCAGGAGATTTGCCAACGATGCAATATCCACAAGAACACATAGATGCGCTGATCAAAAATGCGTTGCCACTCGGCGCGCTCATCGTGTTGCGGGCGTTTAGTAGCGGCTGCACGGCACTGACCGGCGTCGAGGCGATTTCAAACGGCATCACCGCATTCAAAGAACCTAAAAGCCGCAATGCAGCAACGACTATGTTGACGATGAGCTTGTTGATTGTGGCGATCTTTGGTGGCATTACATTGTTGACACATCAGATGGGTGTGCTGCCTCAGGAAGGCGACTCAGCGGTGATTCAATACATCAGCGCGTTGTTATTTGGTCACGGCATTTTGAATACGTTTGTGACTGTTTCGATTATGCTG
>CAZVQE010000057.1:0-11313 GCA_964628875.1 uncultured Anaerolineae bacterium | reverse complement strand
GTTGTGAATCTCGTGGATCACCGACTTGCCGCCTTTCAAAATGCGCGGCAGCCAGCCCGCCCCATTGCCCCACATCGCATCCATCACGATGTTGAGACCCGCGGCTTTGATATCGCGCACGTTGATTAGCTTCTTGAGGTTCGCCAGATAGTCTTCGCTCGCGTCAAACTTTTCGATCAAGCCCTGCTTGGCTGCTTTGTCATAGTCGAGCGTCTTGACTTCGCTAATCGGTGGGATGCCCGCCTCGATCTGCTGCAACCCAGCGGGGTCAATCGCGCCGCCAGTGCTGCCACGCACCTTAAAGCCATTGTCTTGCGGCGGGTTGTGGCTCGCGGTGATGTTAATCGCGCCCAGAGCCTTCTTCGCTGGCACGGCAAATGCGATCACCGGCGTGGGCGTCGCGCCATCGGTGAGCCAGACTTTGATGCCATGCGCGGCGAGTGTCTCCGCAGCCGCCGCCGCAAAATCCTCACTCTGAAAACGTTTGTCGTGACCAATCACGACGCTCGGTTTTGCGCCTGATTTTGCCGTCGTCAAAATGTATTTGGCATAGCCAGTCGCACAACGACGCACATTGGCAAATGTGTAGTCATCCGCAATCCGTCCTCGCCAGCCATCGGTTCCAAAAACAATATCGCTCATGAGTATGTTCCTTTTGTGTAATCAAGTTTTGTCTGATCGAAATTTCGATTTACTTCAAGTCAAACCACGTCATTCTGAACGTACCGAAGCGGAGTGAAGAATCCCTATCGCGCTCATCCTAAAATGGACAACCGTAGAGGTTCTTCGGCTCTCCGAGCCTCAGAATGACATTGCCAGACTTGTCTAATTTTATGCCCGCGCCGCCGTTTGTAGCCGCAGCACTCTAAACATCAGTTGCACCGCAGGTCCGATGAGAAACGCAAATGCAAGCGTGCCAACGCCAACCGTGCCGCCGAGCAACCACCCTACAACCAATACCGCCACCTCGATCACTGTGCGCGTCGTGCGCACGCTCCAACCCGTGCGACGCGACAATCCCATCATCAGCCCATCGCGCGGGCCCGCACCAAGCTGCGCGCTGAGATAAAGCGCCGATCCTAATGCAAGCACAAGCACGCCTGCAGCGAACAACAACACGCGAGCGGCGACTTCATTCATCATCGGTAATGATGACAGCACAAGATTGGTCACATTGCCAATGACAACGATATTGAGCAAGGTGCCGATGCCCGGGCGCTGCTGAATTGGAATCCACAACAACAAAATTGGCACGCCGATGAGCATCGAGATCGTGCCAATGCGAATCCCCGTCTGAAAAGACAGGCCTTCATTCAGCACCTCCCATGGCGCAAGCCCCAGCTTGGCATGCACCAAAAACGCAATGCCGATGCCAAAACAAATCAGCCCGATCATCAGCCGCGACCAACGCAGCAAAGACACGCCGCTCATTTCATTCCACAGTCTTTTCATTCAATTTTGATTTCCTTCCATTTTCCTGTTTCGGTGAATTGCGCGACGAGCGCGCGCGGCGTATTGTCGCCGATGATGACATCTGTAGAGTGTCTTTGCTCGCGCGCGATGATGTGTGTGCCATGCGCGTCTGTGTGCGTGTCAAATGGCACTCGATAAAACTCAAGATAGTGCATGTATGCCGCGCGATAGTCAGGCAACGCAAACTCCGCCGCAAACAACGGCACACAACGTGCAATACGCTCAAGCGGATGCATGATCGAGCGTTTGTAGCGCGCGTCCTTGATAAGCGCAAATAGCGCGCCATCCGGATACTCTGCGCGAAAGTAACACGCCGCGCGACTGACGCCGACAGCGATGAGGCTCAGCACACGTCCATTCACAACGCGTGTGAGGGGCTGCTCGGCAGTCATCAACTCATGGATGCCCTGTTCAACGCCAAACTTTTGCAGTGCGCGCGCCTCACTCAACAAAGCAGCGTCAAACCCCATCGCACTCCCCCAACTCCATTGCCAAGTGTTTTCGCTGGTGCCTTGTGTGCCAAGCAATTGCACGCGATACGTCCACGTCTCAGCGTGCGCACCCGTGATGTTCAATTCACCCGTATCAAGACGCAACTCCCAACGCTGTTTATTTTTGCGGATGGCATCGCCATGCATCGCCTCAAAATAAATCTGCTTATCAAACGACGCCATGCCATGCTTGATAAACAATTCCGCGAAATTCATGCGGCTGACATTATCCGTGATGCGGTAGCATCAGGGGATATGTCCAGCTTCAAACTCACCTATGCCACGATGTTCGACCCGCCTGAGGAAATGCACACGCGCTACGAGGCGGCAGTCGCCGAACACAAAGCCACGCTCGGCAAAGAATTTTCGATGTTTATCAACGGCGCTGACCGCAAGTCTGCCGAAAAATTTGAGAAGCACTCGCCTGCAGACACGCGCATGTTGTTAGGTGTGTTTCAGAGCGGCACGCCGTACGATACGGCTGATGCGCTCGCCGCCGCCAAAGCCGCCGCGCCAAACTGGGCGCGCACGCCATGGCAAGAGCGATTGCGACTCGTGCGCGCAGCCATCAAGCTAATCGAAGAACGCGTCTATCATCTCGCGGCAGCCCTCTCGCTAGAGGTCGGCAAAAATCGATTTGAGGCGCTCGGCGACGCCCAAGAAGCCGCCGATCTGGCAGCGTATGCCGCCGATCAACTCGAAGCCAACAACGGCTATGTCGTAAAAATGGGCGAAGACCCATTGGTCGGATATCAAGCCACAAACTACTCGATACTCAAACCGTATGGCGTGTGGGTCATCATCAGCCCGTTTAACTTTCCGTGCGCATTAACCGGTGGCCCGATGGGCGCGGCGTTGCTTGCCGGCAATACCGTCGTGATCAAGCCCGCCAGTGAGACGCCATGGGCAGTGCGTTTGCTGGTCGAGTGTTTTAGAGACGCAGGTTTACCTGAGGGCGTGGTGAATCTGGTCACAGGCAGTAACGAAAACGTCGGGCAAACATTACTCGACAGCGATTTGGTAGATGGCATCACTTTCACAGGTTCGTACGCGACGGGCATGAAAATCTATCGCCAGTTTGCAAACTACAAACACCCGCGTCCGATGGTGCTAGAGCTAGGCGGCAAAAACGCGACCATCGTCTCGCGCAACGCCGATCTTGATCGCGCCGCGCTCGGTTTGATGCGCTCGTCGTTTGGCTTGCAAGGTCAAAAGTGTTCCGCGACATCACGCATCTTTGTGGAGGCTGCGGTGTATGACACGCTGATGCAAAAGTATCTCGACCTCACCAACAAAATCACCGTCGGCGATCCCATTCTCCGCAACACGTATATGGGTCCGGTCGCCACACCAAAGGCATACAACAACTACAAAAACTGGACGGAGGAGCTGTCACAAGCCGGGCGCTTTTTGACTGGCGGCAGTGTCTTGGTGAATGGCGCTTATGCCAACGGATATTTTTGCGCGCCCACAGTAGTCGCGGATGCACCGCTGTCTCATCGCCTATGGAAGAATGAAATGTTTTTGCCGATCACGATGGTGCATAAGGTCAATTCGTTGGACGAAGCCATGCACATCGCCAACGACGTAGATTTCGGTTTGACTTCTGGCTTTTATGGCGCTGAGGACGAGGCGCAATGGTTCTTTGACAACATCGAGGCAGGCGTGAACTATGCCAATCGTCCGCAAGGCTCTAGCACTGGTGCGTGGCCCAACTATCAGCCATTTGGCGGCTGGAAAGGCAGCGGCAGCAGCGGCAAAAACGCCGGCGGTTTGTATTATTTGCCGCTCTACATGCGCGAAAAGATTACGTGCCTTATCAAGTAGATCGTCAGAATTCAGATATCAGAGTTCAGACGTCAGATTGTCAAAACATAATCTGACATCTGAACTCTGACATCTCAAATCTACTTACTGCTTACTCGCTTCTGCCTTTAGCTGTCCGCACCCTGCGGCGATATCTATGCCGCGACGCACGCGCACTGTGTTTGGAATCTTGGCGGCGTCCAACACGGCACAAAATTTTTCGATGCAGTCTTGTTGTGAGGCGCGTCCGCGATAGCCATGCGTCGGGTTGAGCGGGATCAGATTCACATGCAGCATATTGCGCCCCTCGCGCACCGCGTCAAATGTCTGCTGCGCAAAATACGCCAGCGCGCGCGCCTGCTCAATGCCATCATTCACCCCATCAATCAACGCCCACTCGAGGCTCACGCGCCGATTGGTTTTTTGAATGTAGGTGCGTATGGATTCACTCAACGCGTGCAACGAATACGTCTTGTTGATCGGCACAAGCCGATTGCGCAGATCATCCGTCGCCGCATGCAACGAGACTGCGAGATTGACCTGCGTATCTTCTTCGGCAAATCGCAAAATACTTGGCACAAGCCCGACGGTTGAGATGGTGATCTTGCGCGCGCCAAGTCCAAAGCCGCCCTGCGCATGTGGCTCCATCAGCCGCTGCACCGCCGCCATCACAGTGTTGTAGTTTGCAAACGGCTCGCCCATGCCCATCAGCACGATATTGGTGAGCGCGTGGGTTGTGTCGGCGTTGTCTTTGTGAATTGGTTTTCGCGCGGGGTTTGGCTCTGCGCTACGCAATTGTTGCTCAACAAAGATCACCTGCTCGACGATCTCGCCGACGCTCAGATTGCGCAAAAAACCCATTTGTCCCGTTGCGCAAAAACTGCAATCCATCGCGCAGCCCGCCTGCGACGAGATGCACGCGGTGCGACGGTTGCCTTCGTATTCCATCAGCACAGTCTCGATCTCAGCGCCGATAGCGCCACGCAGCAACCATTTGCGCGTCCAGCCATCGGTCGAGCGCTGATCGGCTGCGGGCAAAAATTGACCCAAAATAAAACTGGCTTGCAACTGTGCGCGCAGTGACTTGCTCAGGTCGGTCATCTCATCAAAGCTCGTGACACAGCGCTGATACATCCAGCGCCGGATTTGATCCGCGCGATATGCAGGCTCTTTCCACTCCGCGAGCTGCGTAATCAGCGCATTGCGTGAGAGGTCATATAGGCTTCGAGGGCGATCATTTTTCATAGCATTAGCAAAATAAAACGAGGCAAAGCCTTTTTACTTTGCCTCGTCATTTTAATTTGAGCCGCATAGGACTTGAACCTATAACCCACTGATTAAGAGTCAGTTGCTCTGCCGAATTGAGCTAGCGGCCCGCTTCAAATTGCGAATTCGAATTATACACGAAATGCCGCGGCAAATTGAGGCGAATTTGATTGCCTAGCAGACATGCTAAAAGTTCGCAGTTCGCGAATGTAACCGATTTCAAAAATTCACGTTTGACAAAATATTCGATCTCTATATAATCTCAGCAACCGTTAATGCAATCAGCAGAAGTGGATTTTATCTTTCACATGTCATCCTCCTTTAGTAATCCCTCCCATTTCTGGCATGCCGTTGCATTTGCGCAAATAAACCACAACTAGGAGGATTTTTTGCATATCCATATGCTAATCACATTTGGAAAAGCGCAGCCAAATTTATGAGCAATTGCTAATGTAACCGCATACAAAATTTGTAGTGACTTATTTCTCGAATATTTTTTAGTCAAAAAGGAAAATGATGAACAAAGAAAAAATGAAGGAATACTGGGGCAAAAACCTCCGCCTAATCACCATTTTGCTGGTGATTTGGTTTTTGATCTCCTATGGCGCCGCCCTTATTGCGCCCGCGCTCAATGAAGCTGTGCCTAACTTTTTGGGACTGGGCTTTCCGCTCGGTTTTTGGTTTGGCAGCCAAGGCTCCCTCATCGGGTTTGTGTTGTTGATCTTTGTCTATGCCAAGACAATGAACAAGATGGATGACGAATATCACGTCTCTGACACCACAAAAGCCGTCACCAAAGCCGAAGAAAAAGTCAAGATTCGCAAAAACTAAGCGCGATTCTCAAAAAAAATATCTAATAAGAGAGAAACAAAATTATGGCAGCTATTACTTCTGGCGGAGGCGTGTTTCAGAGCAAGCTCGTCCGCTACTACGGTTATTTCACAGTTGGATTCTTGTTATTAACGGTCATCATTACTCTGCTTGAGGTGACCGTCGGTTTGCCGCAATCACTCATTGCGGCGATCTACATGATCCTGACATTTGGACTGTACGCCGTCATCGGCATCGCCACACGCACCAAAGCCCTTGATGAATATTACGTCGCGGGGCGCTCGGTACCTGCTGTGTTTAACGGTATGGCGACTGGCGCAGACTGGATGTCCGCAGCGTCATTCTTGTCTATGGCAGGCACGTTGTGGGGAATTGGTTACGATGGGATGGCGTATATCATGGGATGGACAGGCGGCTACGTCTTGCTGGCGTTGCTCTTTGCGCCCTACATCCGCAAGTTTGGTCAGTACACTATTCCTGACTTTGTCGGCGCGCGCTTTGGCAGCAACACTGCGCGTGTAGTGTCCGCGATCATGGCAATCATCGTCAGCTTCACCTATGTGACAGCACAAGTCGTCGGTGTTGGATTGGTGATGCAACGCGTGCTAGGTTTGGACTACGGCTTGGGTGTGATCTTAGGTCTCGCGGGCGTATTGTTCTGCTCATTCTTGGGTGGAATGAAGGCCGTCACATGGACACAGGTCGCCCAATACATTATTTTGATTGTGGCGTATTTGGTACCGCCCATCTTCATGGCAGCCAAACTCATCGGCAATCCCATTCCACAGATCGCCTATGGTCAGGCGCTGCAACGCATCAACCAACTCGAGACACAGCAAAACATCGCCAAGAAATACATCGTGCCGTTTAACGAGCCGCTTAGCAATGCGGGCGCGATCTCAGCCATCAACCAAGCCAATGGCTTCTTCGGCACGGCAATGGCGCGCCCCGCGCCCGTTGCGATTCCGAGCGCAGACAAGCCCGCTCTCGGAGATTGGCGCAATACGCCGTGGGACTTTTTGGCGCTCACATTTTGTTTGATGGCAGGCACCGCAGGTTTGCCACACATTTTGATTCGCTTTTACACCGTGCCATCGGTCAAGGAAAGTCGCCGATCAGTGTTTTGGTCGCTTTTCTTTATCTTCTTGCTGTATTGCACAGCGCCAGCGTATGCCGCGCTCTCACGCCTAGAGATATTACAAAATATCGTTGGCAAGAGCGTCGTTGATGGAGACTATAACGGAACAAAAGTAAAGTCAATCGCAGGGGATGATGGCAAGCCGCTGGCTTGGGTCAATAAGATGGCAGCTATCAAACTACTCACGGTTAATGACACCAACAACGACGGCAAATTGCAATTTAGCGAACTAACGATTAACAACGACCTGATCGTGCTTAGCACACCCGAAATCGCAGGGTTGCCTTACACCATTGCGGCGCTCGTGGCGGCAGGTGGTTTGGCAGCTGCGCTCTCGACCGCAGATGGGTTGCTGGTCGTGATTGCATCGTCCATCGCGCACGACATCTACTTCAAGACGATTAATCCAAAATCAAAACCGGCGACGCGCATGAATCTTGGAAAAGGTATGATCATTGTAGCGGCAGGATTAACCGCCCTGTTAGCTTTGCCGCAACTTGCGCTTGTGGCACAGATGGTGGCGTGGGCGTTTTCATTTGCAGCATCTACATTGTTCCCCATTGTGTTGCTTGGCATCTTCTGGAAGCGCGCCAACTGGCAAGGCGCAATTGCGGGTATGGTCGGCGGCTTGATCGCCACGCTGTGGTACTTGGTCAGCAACTACCTCGACCCCAGCAATAACATCATGGGCTTGTCGCACTTGTCGAGCGGCATCTTTGGCATGATTGCAAACTTTACGTTGATGATCGTCGTGAGCTTGCTCACGGCGCCACCACCGCAAAAGATTCAAGACATGATCGAAGAGCTACGCAACCCAACGGGCGAAATGTTTGAAGCTGGCGAAGCCGGACTGCAAGCACACTAATCCATAAGCTAAACAAACAATCGGCGCAGTCAATATGCGCCGATTGTTTTTTACATGACAACGATTCTTATCGAGACCATAAATTGGATTTTGGCAATGGCAATGTATTTGACCATCGGGCGGGTGATTTTGCGCGTGCTGGTGGGCAATCAAACCAACAACGCCATTTTGCAAATTTTTGAGATCGCCACAAATCCGTTTTATGCATTGGTTCGCAAGTTGACGTTTGGCAAGGTGAACGGGCTCGCTCTGCCAATTGTCGTTATCATTTTTTTATTGGCTACGCGTATTGCCCTCAGTCTATTTTTTCGTATGATCTTGCAATAGACATTTTGCTCAATCGAATATCAAGAGCTGTGCTGGAATCTCTATAAAAACACCAGCAAGGTGGAGGCTGTCAAATGACAGCCTCTTTTTTCACTTAAAAAATTGACATGACACTCGCGATTATTATTTTTGTAGTTGCCTACGCATTGATTGCCAGCGAAAAGTTTCCTCGTCACGCCGTAGCGTTGCTGGGCGGCGTCATCATGTCTATATTGGGCATATTTGGCACAGAGACTCCACTAAAAGAAGCCATGACTTTTGTGGATTGGGAGACGATGGGACTGTTGCTTGGCATGTTTATTCTGGTTGGCATTCTTGCAGAGATTGGTTTTTTTAATTGGCTTGCCATTGAGGTAGCTCATCGGCTTCGATATCGTCCCGCTGCCATCTTCATTGGCTTTCCGTTATTAGCGGCGCTGATGGCGGCATTTATGGACAGCATCACTGTAATGCTATTTTTGTCAGCCTTGACCGTGCGCATCTCAAAACTCATCAGCATTGATCCGGTGCCACTCATCATCAGCGAGGTTTGCTGCGCAAATACAGGTGGAGCTTCAACGTTGGTGGGTGACCCTCCAAACGTGATCTTGGGCAACATGCTCGGTTTTACCTTTAATGATTTTGTCATTCACAGCGGACCACTTGCCATTCTGAGCGCCATTCTCATCGCTCTGCTCCTGTACCGCGCCAACCGCACTATGCTGCACAAAGCAACACAACAACTTGACTTTACGATGCTCGCCGACATTCGTGGCGCAAATGCTGTAACAGATCAAAAGACGCTGCGCCTAGCGCTCATTGGCTTCGCAAGCGCAATCGCATTGCTGGTAACTCATCATGATCTTTCACATTGGCTACATGTCGAGATCGGCGCCGCCGCTGCCGCGCTCATCCCCGCCCTCGCAGTCATGATGCTCGGAAATCGCAGCGTGCAAGAAATCATCAAAAAACTGGATATTGAAAGCCTTCTCTTTTTTATCGGTTTGTTTATCATGGTCGGCGCACTCGAACGAACACATCTCATAGACTGGCTTGCACGTCAGCTCGTGTCTTTGACATCCGGCAATAATGTGTTGCTCATTCTGCTCTTGCATTGGGCGCCTGGACTTGCGAGTGGCGTGATTGACAACATTCCAATGGCGTTGGCAATGGGTTATGTCTTGCGCGACATCGCCACACTGGCAGGCGCGCCTGCGTTGGGCATCATGACATGGGCTTTGGCGCTTGGTGTGGATATCGGTGGGAATCTCACTCCAGTTGGCGCAAGCCCGAACCTTGTTAGTTACGTTTTTATGGAGCGCAACCACTATCACATTGGCTGGGCTCGCTGGATCAAAACCGCCGCCCCTCCAACCTTGCTCGCCATGCTGGTCTGCAGCGTGCTGCTGATTATCAAGTACGCGATCGGCTTTTATTAGCGCGATTTGCACAGTAAAATTACACTTCGATTATGCGTCCAGCCAAAAGATCAAATTCGCGCAAATATCAACCTTATCAAGAACCCAATAAAGAAAATGCGCGACGCGGTGTAGCCTTGATGCTCATGATGATGTTAGTTTTGTATGGCATCGTCAATTTGTTTCTTGGTGTGCGAGATTCAATCGGTCTCGTCCAATTTGCAAATGCCGCCAGTACAGCCGAAGGCACCGTCAAGCGCATAGATGTCGTTGGCGAAGAGCGTTTAGGCGGTTTTGGCACACGTGAAACAAATCGCGCCGTCGTCGAGTTTCGCAGCGCAGATGGCGCGCTTCAGACTTTTGTAAATCGGATGGATTGCGCGCGAAGGTGCCCAGCGACAGGCGCGCTTGTGTCGGTCGCCTATGACCCCGCCAACCCAACTCAAGCCGTCATCAACGACTTTGCAAATCGCTGGGGCGACTTGCTGCGCAACGCTTTTGTTACGCTACTGTGTTTTCTTGGCGCATCAGTGGCTTGGCTATTTACCAAACCACCACGCAAAGACCTGCCAAAGAAATAATCTCAATCCACCCGCACCACGACCCGCCCGCGCACACCACCGCGTAGGATCGTGTCAATGTGAGTGTTGATATCGTCAAGCGCACACTCCGTCGTGATCGCGTCGAGCGTTTGCGGGCTGGGTTTCCATTCACCCGCTAACCTGCCCCACATCTGCGCGCGTAATGGCATCTTGGTCTCGCCACTGTCAATGCCACATAGATTGACGCCGCGCAAGATAAATGGAAATACCGTGCCGTGCAACTCGCTCGATTGCACTAGACCGCACGCCGTCACACAGCCATTCATCTGAGTTGTTTTAATGGCGCTCGCCAAGATGTTGCCGCCGACGGTATCCACAACCGCCGCCCATCGCGGTTTCATCAGCGGTCGCCCGCTCTTGTCGTCCAATTCCTCGCGCGAGATCACGCTAGTCGCGCCGACCTGCTTGAGCCAGTCCGCTTGATCGAGCTTGCCTGTGCCTGCCACGACGTTGAAACCCAATTTGCCAAGCATCGCCACCGCAAGGCAACCCACGCCGCCGCTCGCGCCCGTCACGAGCACTTCGCCGCGGTCAGGCACGATGCCTTCGCGTTCGATGATGCGGTGCACGCTGAGCGCCGCGGTGAATCCGGCTGTGCCAAAGATCATCGCCTCGCGTGGCGTGAGTCCACTTGGCATCGGCACAACCCACGCGCTCGGCACGCGGATGTATTGCGCAAAGCCGCCCGATGTATTCATGCCAAGGTCGTAGCTCGTGACGATGACGCTGTCGCCTTTTTTAAATCGCACATCAGCGCTCTCAACAACTTCGCCAACAGCATCTATGCCGGGTGTATGCGGATACGCACGCGTCACGCCTTTGTTGCCACTGGCAGATAGCGCATCTTTGTAATTGAGCGACGAGTAGCGCACACGCACAAGCGTATCGTTTTTTGGCAGCGAGTCGAGCTCGCGCATCGCAATCACTCGCGAATAAGTTTTGTCAGGATTTTCGGTGACCCAGAGTGCTTTGAACATGCACGTATTATCTTGCAAACAACTAGAGTTTGATCAACGGTAGATACATGCGCCGTGTCGAAGGCGTCGGCGTCATGGTCGGCGTATGAGTAGGCGTAGTCGTAGGCGATGCCGTAGCTGTCGGCGTCAATGTCGGTGTT
>CAZVQE010000056.1:1646-11370 GCA_964628875.1 uncultured Anaerolineae bacterium | reverse complement strand
GCGGTGATCCAGTTGCTATTGATAGACCAGTCCTCGCCCGCGCGCCAAATCTGCGCAAAGAACTTGCGCTCTTCGTTGGCGTTGCCATCTACGTCGCCGCCGTCATTCCATTTGAGTGTAGTCGTCGGCGCGCGTGTGATGCCAATCGAAGATGCGTCAGTGAGAATCGGCACGTTAGGCGGTAAATTTGCCAGCTTGATGTAGCCTGCTCCAGTCCGATTCACATACTCGATCTCGATACGGTGCAGCCCCGTGTTGAGCGAGACTGAGCTGCGATACTCAGTCAGCACGCTATCGGGCGAATCCCACGCATCAATTGCCAAGCGTCCATCCACCCACAGCCGCACGCCACCCATAGACTCGATGCGAAACGGATACACGCCTTCGGTCAACGCCAGCACACGCGACCAGCGCGCCGAGTACGATTTTGTGCTGGTGTTTGGCGCGGGTGGCAAACCATTCCACCTAAAGGCTATCGTCGGGTCGAGGCGCATCGCCGAAGCCGGCGCGCTGAGTTGTGGATTGTTAAAGTATTGACCGAGCCACGTCGTGTAGATGCTCGGCAGTTGTTGGTCAATCGGGTACTGCGCGAGCTGCGGTGGCGTGAGCTTACGCACAAGGCTTTTGTTGAATCGCAGCGCGCCAAAAGTATCTTGCTCAGGCACACGGTGACGCTTGCCATCAAGCACAACAAACGTCTGATTGGCGTCAGTCTCATCGCGCACCACCAACGGCGCACGCCACGCAAATTTCACCGAGTCCGCCCAAAGCTTGGTCGGCGCGGCTTCGTCTGTAAAGTTGCCAAGCTGCACCACGCCATTGCGTCCGCGTGTAAATGGAAACAGACCTAGCGACATCCAGCCTTGCGTCGCATCCTGTTGGCTGCGTCGCACATAGCTCATGCCTTCCGCGTGCGACACGCGATACAGCGCGTTTTGGGTCAGGTTTACATCGCGCTCGACAGCGGGCATCCACGCCATGACCTCCCACAGACCATCATATGGCAAATCGGGCGACCAACGCACCGCAGCTGTATCGTCCTTGACGGCGCCGTCTATGTTGGCAGACCAGATCGAGTGCGCTTCGCTGCCAAAGCCGAGACCGATGGTTTTTTGCCATTTGCCTTGCGAGGTAAATCCGGCGTCACGGTCATTGACGGTGATGCTAAAGTTTGACGGCGGTGGATCCATCGCGGCATCAATCGGGCTGACAGGTTCGATGGTCACCATCGAAAAGCCTTGATATTCGCCGCTGTTCCACTTCATCACGGCGTCTTGCTTATTTAAAAAATTTGGACGCACGATGATGCGTCGCACGCCGTCGGTCGTGTCATAGCCGATGATCGTGCCAGCGTGACTGCCCCACGGCGACTCGGCAAATGCGCCGATGACCGGACGCCCTGAGTCAATCTCGCGCACGATGGCTTCGTAGGTCGGTGTAGCAATCGGCACCAGCTTAAAGGTGTAACCACGCTGCGAGACAAATTCACGCAAACCAGCCGCGACATCGTACGCATCGTAACCTGTGTCACCGGGTTTGTTATTGCCGTTGCCGTTGCCATAGCACAGCAGATTTGGAAACAGATCGCGCAATCTGAACAGCGTGTCGTCTACATTGCCGTTCCACAATTGTGGATAGCCTTTGGTCGCCCAGTATTCCATGACTGATGCCGCCGCAACCGTAAAGCATCCGGGCCAACAGCCATCGGTATCGCACGAACATTTCCATACGTTGCTGCTCGCTGGAAAAACATTTTCGGGGATGTCAGGCAGCACCACGCGCTTGCCTTGTTGCTGTTGATTGACCTCCCACGCATGTATAACCGCGCCGTCAATCAAAATAGCGATGACAGCAACGACTGAAATAAATGCTCGCAACAGCAGACGCACGCGTGACACAATGCTGCGATTATAGATCGGCAAATAGGTGTTTTAGCTCGCGGTGCGTTCGATCACATGTTCGCTGGTTTGGCGTTTGGCGGCGCCGAGCATCTGTGCCAAATTGGTGCCGCCTGTGCCAACTGCGGCAACATTTTTGGGCGCTTGCATGGAGATGTAACGCACCGCGACTTCCATATGTTTTTTGCGAAAATCGGTGAGTTGCTCGATGCAGGCGTTATAGCTGCGCGCCAGCGTCGGCGCGCACAACTGCTGCGCCATGACATAGTCGTGCATATTTGTGCCTTGCTCGAGCGCCATTACAAATCGCCGATGCGCAGGCGGCATATAGTCGCGCATCGCTATAAAAAAGTGGCGACTGTGCTCGCTCGTGTGTCGCACACCGAGCGCGGCATCGAGTGAATGAATCAGCGAACTTTGTCCTGCGCTGCCGCCTGCGAAGATACGCGGCTGATCGTCCACTCCCTGATAAATTACGCCGGGCGCGGGCCAACTGGCGAGATACGGTCTCACCCGCGAATAAAAAATGTGCGGGTCGCATTTTTCATACATTCGCATCAAAATTTGACTCAGCTCAGCAATAACATCGCCAATGCGCGATAACAGTTGCTCGAGTTCATCTGTGAGTTTGTTTTGCTCGGAGGCAGAATCAGAATTTGTATCTATGATCTCTCTCGCGCGCACGAGCAGCGGCAGTGCTTTGGCGCCTGCAGCTTCGATTGCAACCGTGACCAACACAAACCACGATTCATCTGAGCTACCTAAAAAGGGTTGCAGCGTCGCTAAATTCTCCAACTCAAACCCGCCCGCAGGATCAATTCGTCGCCAATTGAACAACACATTTGCGGCGTGCGCGATGATCGGCTTACGCCCCATGCGCATACTCAATTGCCACAACGGCACGGCTAGATTGCGCGGCACAATGGTGGCGGGTTGCGTCGGGTCTGCCCACACGTACGCACTGACTGCGGTGGTCAGCAACATCAAAGCGCGTTCGGCTTCATGGCGCTGTGTTAATGGCGCTTGATCGAGCAGCGGCATGCGCTCGATCCACGCGCGCAAACGACCCATCAATAGCAGCGCGGGTAATTCACGCCCTAGCTCGTCCCAGATCGCATATGCGGCGGGCAAGGCTTTGAGCGGATCGGGGCTCGGCAAAAATCCAGTGCGCGTATCAACGTCATAGTCGGAGAGTGTGATTGGCGGCATCAGGTGATTTTACGCGCGACTGAGTGCGCAAAAAATTATGCGGATAATCCGTATCTTCATGGAATCTCAGAACGCGCCCGCAAAACATCTCAACGACGGCTACCAAGTCGGTGTGTTTTTTGATGAGATGTATGAGGCGTCCGCTTTATCCACCTCGCCGCTGCAACCGCGCGAGCACTACAAAAAACTACACGCGCAATTTGAGCATCTTGGCAGCGCTGCGTTTGAAGAACGTCGCCGAGCTGCAGATGCAGCCTTTTTATATCAGGGCATCACGTTTACTGTGTATAGCCAACAAGAAGGCATCGAGCGCATCTTTCCATTTGACCTTGTGCCGCGCATCATCCCAAGCGCCGAATGGGACGTGCTCGAGCACGGCTTGACCCAACGCGTGATGGCGCTCAATCATTTTTTGTGGGACATCTATCATGAGCAGCGTATCGTGCGCGAGGGCAAGATTCCGGCAGAATTAGTTTTCAACGCAAAACATTTTCGGCGCGAGATGATGCATATTGACGTGCCGGCGCGCGTGTATGCACACATCACAGGCACCGACTTGATTCGTGACGATCACGGCAACTACTTTGTGCTGGAGGACAACCTGCGCTCGCCCAGCGGCGTCAGCTATATGCTCGAAAATCGCCAAGCCATGAAGCGCGTATTTGCGCGCTTGTTTTTGCGCTATGGCGTGCGCGCGATAGATCACTATCCACAAGAGCTACTCAACACGCTGCGTGCAGTGGCGCCCGTGCAACGCGCGCATGATGAACCCAACGTTGTGTTGCTCACACCCGGCATTTACAACTCAGCGTATTTTGAGCATTCGTTTCTTGCGCGGCAGATGGGCATCGAGATCGTCGAGGGGCGCGATCTTGTGGTGCATGACAATGTGCTATACACACGCACTACCAGCGGACTCAAACGCGTGGATGTGGTGTATCGCCGCATTGATGATGATTTTCTTGATCCGCTGAGTTTTAAGCATGAGAGCCAGCTTGGGGTGCCGGGCATTTTGAATGCGTATCGCGCGGGCAATGTCACATTAGCCAATGCAATCGGCACGGGTGTGGCGGATGACAAAGCCACCTACGCATTTGTGCCGGACATGATTCGATACTATCTCGGCGAAGAACCCATTCTCAACAACGTGCCGACCTATCTCGCCTACAAAGACAAGGACTGCGACTACATCGTCAATCATCTTGATGAATTGGTGGTCAAATCAGTCAACGAAAGCGGCGGATATGGCATGCTCGTCGGTCCGCACGCCACGCGCGAGGAGCGCGACGCATTCAAAGAAAAAATCTTGGCAAACCCGCGCAACTTTATCGCCCAGCCGACTATCTCGCTGAGCCGCCACCCAACGTATGTCAATGGTGAATTGCACGGCTGCCACGTAGATTTGCGCCCCTACATCTTGTATGGCAACGAAGTCAAGATCGTGCCGGGCGGGCTCACGCGTGTCGCGCTCAAACTCGGCTCGCTGGTCGTCAATTCATCACAAGGCGGCGGCAGCAAAGACACATGGGTGCTCAACGATTAGGCTCAAAAGGAAAACACAATGCTCAGTAGAGTTGCAGATGCAATGTTTTGGATGTCGCGCTATGTCGAACGCGCCGAAAACATCACGCGCATTTTGACGGTGAACTTCAATGCGTTGCTCGACATCCCAATGGATGAAACGCAAGGCTGGCGTCCGATCATCACCTCGACCGGCGACGAGGCGCTTTATCTCGATTGTTTTAATGAGTTTCGCGCGACAAACGTGATCGAGTTTATGCTATGGCATCCCGCCAACCCAAACTCGGTGACCAACTGCATTACACGCGCGCGAGAAAATGCGCGTAGCGTGCGCGAACAAATCAGCAGCGAAATGTGGGAACACATCAACAAGCTGTATTTCTTTGCGCGTGAGTTAAATCATGACGCGGTCAAGCGTAGCCCGCAAGAGTTTTTTGTGCGCGTGCGCGAGGGGTCGCACGCATTTCAGGGCATCACGCATGCAACATTAACGCATGGCGACGGCTACGAATTTATTCAGCTTGGCAAACATCTCGAGCGCGCAACGACGACCTGTCGCATTCTCGACGCAAAATACAGCGCCGTCAATGAATTGCCCGAAGGTTCGCCCGAGTCGTCGCTCCAACTCATCGCCATGCTCAAATCCTGTAGCGCGTTCGAGGCTTTTCGCAAAAGCAACGCCAGCAGTCTGCAAACGTGGCGCGTGTTGGAGTATCTCCTCTTGAGTGATGTGTTTCCGCGCGCAGTACGTTATTGCGTCAATCGTTCGGAAGAGTCGGTACAAATCTTGACATCCGACCCCAAACGCATGAGCAGCGGCAATACGCCTCAGCGCGTTTTGGGACGCATCGCCTCCGATCTACAGTATCTTGATATCCGCGATGTGTTGTCACAGTCAGTGCATGATTATTTGGATGAGTTGCTTGAGCGAATTAATCTGCTGGGTGATTCCATCTCGCGCATGTATTTCAGCTCGCAGGTGATCTTGGTTGCGCCACGCACTGCCAACGCCGCAATTCGCGTTCAAGAACAACAACAACAGCAGCAGTAAAACACTATGCGACTACGAATCGAACACAACACGCGCTTTGATTACAGCGAGATTATCAGCGAGGCCTACACCGAGCTGCGTCTCAAGCCGCTGGATGACGATCATCAGCGCGCGCTTAGCTTTAGCTTGCAGTTTGATCCGCGCGATCAGTTGCATTTTAGCTATGCGGATCGCTATGGCAATGATGTGCAGTTTATTGACATCGTGCAGCCGCATCAGTCACTCATCGTAACCTCACTCAGCGAGGTGCTGACGACAACAGAGCATCTCGACCGCAGCAACATCTCGCTCTCACCCTTAGATGAATTTGATTATCACGCGCCTTCGCAATATGCTGTGTCTTCAGACGCGCTGACTGCGTTTGGCAATCAATTTCATGGGGCGGATGCGCGCGAGGCAGCATTGGCGTTGATGAGTGGTGTGCACTCTGCGCTCAAATACACCAAAGGCGCAACTCAAGTAAGCACTACCGCCGACGATGCACTAAAACTGGGTCAAGGCGTGTGCCAAGATTACAGCCATATCATGATCTCGGCGTGCCGCGCGCGCGGGATTGCTGCGCGCTATGTCAGCGGTTATCTATTCACACGCGGCATGGAAGGCAATAATTTTGATGATGCCGCGACGCACGCATGGGTGGATGTGCTTATCCCCGATCAAGGCTGGCTCTCGCTCGACCCCACGCACAATATGCCGCAAGGCGAACGGCATGTGCGTCTGGCGATCGGGCGTGATTATGGCGATGTGCCGCCCACGCGCGGCATCTACAAAGGCAACGCCCAAGAAAAGATGCAAGTCGGTGTTGTCATACGATCGGTATAAAAACATGCTTCGACCGTTGGCTTTGCAGGCTCAGCCGTCATTTGGCGACGCTAATACTCCTCATACAAATTTCAGCTACACTGCTATCTTGTTATGAATGGCTCAATGAGCGAGCGCATTCTCGGCCAAGCGCGCAAATACGTGCTGTCTTATGCGTTTTTCAGACCGGAGAGCGCGATCATCCTTGCCCTCGCTATTATTGGCGCAGGCGCCAGCATGCTCAACCTGCCGTGGTTCCCCGGCGCATGGTGGATGTGGCTGACGGGCGGCGCGCTCGGCGAAGCCGCCATCGTGCTCAGCACACTGCGCGACACCAAGTTTTATGCCTATGTCGCCGACCAACTGTTTAAGCAACAGTTTGACCTGCGCCCGTTGCGCGTGCCTGAGCTGCGGCAAAAGGTGACCAAAGCGCTCGAATATTGGTCGCTCATGATCCGTGAGATAGATCGGCGCGATGACGCCATGCTAGATGACTACCTGCGTGATGTCGCGCGTGGCATGGAGGACTGGGTGGCTCAGGTGTATCGTCTCGCGGAGACGATAGACGCCTACGTGACGGATCCCATTATCAAACGCGACACCGAAAACGTGCCACAAGAGCTGGCGCAATATGAGCGGCTGCGCGCCAAAGCCGACGCCGCATTGCAACCGGACGTCGAG
Source organism: uncultured Anaerolineae bacterium (assembly GCA_964628875.1). Classification (GTDB taxonomy): domain Bacteria; phylum Chloroflexota; class Anaerolineae; order J036; family Brachytrichaceae; genus AQU-03. The sequence goes on along the minus strand of CAZVQE010000056.1, from coordinate 4,209 downwards.
AAAACCGTAGAAATAAAGCGCGCCCAATGGGACGCACTACGCAATCTACGCGACACGATCTCGCGCGCGCAGCTACAGCTCGACGATACGCTATCGGCGATGGGCACCGTATACATGCAAACCAAACTCATCGGCGCAAAAGATGTGCGCGGATCACGCGCGCAACGTCTGCGCGAGGAGATGATCGAGCAAGTGCGCTCGTTGCAAGACACCACGGCGGCGATGGAAGAAATCTATCAGTCGCGCTCAGGCGGATCGTCCGAGAGTCGCGTCGCGCAGGCGCAGTCGTCGCTGCGTGCGCAGACTGACGCGCGCACGGAATCTAATTCGCCACAAACAAATCTACGACAACAATCACGCTAACTCTCAAACACGAGAGTACGGAGGCTATAAACATGAATCGAACACGGGTGGTCTTTTTTGTCATTATTGCATTGGCGTTGCTGCTGGTGGGCGGCGGCTATCTGGCGAATCGCTATCTCGGCGTCAACGTCAATCCAAACTCGCCGACGGCGGTGCCAACCGCGATTGCGGGCAAAGACCCAAGTGGCGCAAAGTTGGTCTCGCCACCGCCGATCTTTGGCGCAAGCTACAAAGCCAACGACGGCAAGCCAACCTACATTTGCGGCACAGACGCATTTGCGTCGTATCTCACGTTGGCTCAGATTCAGCAGAGCGGCTTAGATGTGGCGAATGGCTTTTATCTTGGCATCGTGCCGCTGCAACTCACGGGCAAGCCCGAGTATGCACTGACCGAAGATCAAAGCGACGCGCTTGTCAACGCGGGTGTGTGGGACTGCGTGCTCAACACTGCCGATGCAGTAGCCACCTCAGGCAATGGTGCGATCACCGCCATTGTAGATGAGAGCGCGGGCGGCGATGGCATGTGGGCGCGCGGCATCACCACGCTCAACGACCTCAAGGGCAAACGCATCGCCTATGTGCAGGGCAGCAGCGCCGAGTATTTTGTGAATTACGTTTTATCGGTCGCACGGCTCAATCCAAAATTTGATGTCAAGCTGGTGCCGGCTGACACGCCCGACGAGGCGGTCAAGCTATTTAACGATGGCAAAGCTGATGCAGTCAGCGCATGGGAACCGCAGCTCTCGCGCGCCAAGGTCGGCGGCGGCGCACCATTGCTGACAACGAGCCAATTGCGCATCATCATAGATGTCGTCATCACCTCGCGCAAATCCATCAGCGAGCGCGCCAACGTCGTGCAAGCATTTCACAATGCATGGTTTGAGGCGCTCAAACAGCAAGCAGAGAATCCTGACGCGGCTGGAGATCAAATTGTCAAATGGGGTCGCAACGACTGGAGCGAGATTCGCAAAGCCAGCGATCTGCGTGACCAACTGAAACAAATCGCACAAGCCGATGTCAGCGCCAACGCAGTCGTCATGCGCGATCTCACGCCGATGATCAACCGCCTCAACATTGCGCGACGCGTGTGGGCAGCCGCAGGCACCGCCAGCAGCAATGACAAAGTGGAAGATTTGATTGATCCGCGCTTTGTAGCCGCCGCCGCGCAAAACGCCAAGTTACAACCAAACGCGCGTCCGATCAATGACACATTTAGCATCGGCGCAAAGCTCGACCTGAGCAGCGTCAAAGTCAAAGCCGATGAAGCCGCGACACTGGCTGTGCTGCCGTGCCGCCGATTTACATTTTTGCCTGAGAGCACCACGCTGACACTTGAGTCGCGCCGCATCCTCGATGATTGCGTTGTGCCAACCATGCAACAAAGCGTCGGGCTGTTTTTACGTGTCAAAGGCTCGTCGGCGTGGCCCGGACCGAAGGGAAGCTACACCGACAAGCAAATTTTGGAATTTGCGCAGGCACGCGCGCAGTCGGTCGTGGACTATCTCGCTACACAACAAAAGATTGATCGCGCGCGCTTTGTCGTCGAAGCCGCATTGCCGCCCAAGGAACACTGGGAGACCGAAGACGCCGACGCACAAGCCGAAGACCGCTACGTCGAGATGACGCTGGTCACTGTCGGTCGCTAACGAGGAGGCGACATGTCAAAGAAGTTTATAAGCGCGTTGATGGCGCTAGCGCTGAGCGCATGCAGCACGATTAGTTTCAACATCAGCAGCAGTGACGAGCCAGTCAAGCCTACGTCTAACGCCATGGTCACGCGCGTGGTCGCAAATACAAGTCTGCGCGCGTGGCTGACCGACGAAGCCAACGCATTTAATCGCACACGCACACAGACCTCATCGCGCGCACCGGCTTTTGTGGAATTGGATTTTCGTGATGCGGGCGATGCCGTTACCTCATTTAGCTCGCCCAGCAATTTGCCTGCGCTGTGGATCCCCGATAGCGCCGCGTGGACAGATGTCGCCGCCACGCGCAAAGTCAGCACATTTGGCGGTGACTGCGTCAGCGTGGCAACCAGCCCGCTCGTGATCGCCACATGGCAACCCATCGCTGAGTCGCTCGGCTATCCAACGCGCACGCTCGGCTGGCTCGACTTTAGCAGTCTGGCATCCGACCCACAACTGTGGAGCTATTACAGCGGTGGGCAATTTGGCAAGACGCTGCGCATGGCGCACCCGCA
>CAZVQE010000056.1:0-1546 GCA_964628875.1 uncultured Anaerolineae bacterium | reverse complement strand
GATGTGGCGCAAATGGCAGCCGCAGCCAGCAAAAGCGATACGCCGATTGTGCCGATCTATCCTTTTGATGGCACATTTTTTGCCACGCATCCTGCCTGTGTGCGCAGCGACGCACCCGCGCAACAGCAAGAAGCCGCAAAGTTATTTCGACAATTTTTGACGGGCAAAGACGCGCAGACACGTGCGGCAAAAACGGGGCTTAGACCCATTCTCAACCTAGACACAAAAATCACGCGAGCTGAGGGCGTGGACTGGTCGCAACCCAAACTGAACTTTGGCGCGCAGAATGGCGCGGCAATCGGCGCGGTGCAATCGCTGTGGCTGTCGGCGCGGCGTGGTGTGAATGTCGTGATGACGCTGGATGTGTCGGGCAGCATGGCGGGCGATAAATTGCGCAGTATGCAAAGCGCGGCGGCGCAATTTGTGCAACAGATGGGCGACGCAGATCAGATTAGCTTGATCTCGTTTTCGACCGCGCCGCGTGTGCTTATGCGCGCACAATCCATTAAAACGGCGCGCGCCTCCGCCGTGAATGCCATCAATGGTTTGGTGGCAAATGGCAACACGGCAATATGGGATTCGCTCGGTGAGTCCGCCAAGCTCATCAATGAGACAAAGTCGTCGGCGCGCACCAATGTGATTATTTTGCTGACGGACGGGCAAGACAACTCGAGTCGCGCGTATCAATTTGGCGAGGCATTGTTTAAGCAGGCGGCAAGCAATGACACCAACGTTTACACTATCGCGTATGGCGGTGACGCCGACAACGCGCGACTGGACGAGCTGGCTAAAAAATCGGGCGGCGTGTCGTACAAAGGCAGCGAAGCCAACATCGGCAAAATTTATCAGGAGATGTCAGCCGTATTTGGCGGCAACGCGGGCGTGGGGCGATAGATGTAAATATCGCCACTAGCCAGTTGTGCAGTTTTGGCTTGGGCGAATGGAGCGTGACCGACGTAAAGCACGCAGCTATCGTTAATGCGTCACGCGCGCAGGTGACTCATTTACATCAGGAGCAAATATGAAATCGGAACAAATCGCGCTAGTACAAAAAACTTTTAGTCAGGTGGAGCCGATCGCGCAACAAGCGGGCGAGTTGCTTTATACGCGCTTGTTTGAGATTGACCCATCACTGCGCGATATGTTTCGCAGTGACCTCAAGCGTCAAGCCAATATGGTCATGACCGCTATCGGCTTGGCAGTCAAAGGGCTCGACAATCCTGACAAGATCCAAACTGAGCTACAAAAACTTGGCAACCAACATGTTGGCTACGGCGTGATGCCTGCTGACTTTGACAAGTTTGGCGCGGCGCTGCTATGGTCGCTGGAGCAGACGCTCGGCGAGGACAAATTTACAACGCAAGCCAAAGATGCATGGGTCGAGGCATTTGATGTCATCCGCAAACGCATGAAGATCATGGTGCGCTAACCTCTTCAAACTTATTTACGAAGATTTGAGTCAAAGAGTCGCAACTTCGCGGCTCTTTTTATTTAGCGCGGCTTTCGATCCAACGCAGCGCAGCTTTCGCGGCGGCTTGCGCCTGAG
>CAZVQE010000055.1:0-11429 GCA_964628875.1 uncultured Anaerolineae bacterium | reverse complement strand
CAAATCTGTTGCCGCTCGTGGATCACCTCATCATCGGCGGCGGCATGGCAAATACGTTCTTCAAGGCACAAGGATTGCCAGTCGGCGACTCGTTGGTCGAAGATGGTGCGTTGGATGCGGCAAAAGACATTCTCAGCAAAGCCGGCAACAAACTGCATCTGCCGACGGATGTGGTGGTCGCGGATAAATTTGATGCCAACGCCGAGGCGAAGACTTGTGCCACCAACGCCGTCAGCGCGGGCTGGCGCATCCTCGATATCGGACCTAAGTCCGCTGAGCAATTTGCCAAGATCGTCAGCGATGCCAAGATGGTGGTGTGGAATGGACCGATGGGCGTATTTGAGTTTCCAAAGTTTGCCGTCGGTACTAACGCAGTCGCGCAAGCTGTTGCGAACTCAAAAGCTGTGACGGTCATCGGTGGCGGCGACTCGGTGGCGGCGATTGAGCAAGCCGGTCTCGCCGGCAAGATCACCCACATCAGCACAGGCGGCGGCGCGTCGCTCGAATTTTTGGAAGGCAAGCAACTGCCGGGCGTGGCGGTGCTACCTGACCGTGCGTAAAAATTTTCGTTATCAGCAATCGGGTTGTTTCATGCACAACCCGATTGCTATTTTTAGCATTAACCTCAGTTAAGCGCGATAGCGACCCGCTCGCTATAATCTCCGCGCATATGAAAAGCAATTTGCCAAACGCTCTGGTCAGCACAGACTGGGTGGCTGAACATCTGAATGATCCCAACGTGCGCATTGTGGAATCAAACGAAGACCCATTGCTCTATAGCTCAGGTCACATCGCAGGCGCGGTCAATATTGACTGGACGGCGGATCTGAATGATCCGATCAAGCGCGACTATCTCGACGCCAAACAATTTGCGGCGCTGATGAGCAAAAATGGCATCAGCAAGAAAACCACCGTCGTGTTTTATGGCGACAAAAATAACTGGTGGGCGTGCTACGCGTTTTGGGTTTTTCAGCTCTTTGGACACACCAACGCTTGCGTTATGGACGGCGGTCGCAAGAAATGGGTCGCGGAGAATCGCGCCCTGACGCGCGAAATTCCCAAGCACAGCGCGACCAAGTACCCAACACCCAAGCGCGACGATAGTGAGATTCGCGCATTCAAAGATGAAGTGCTAAAGCAAGTCGCGCGCGGCGGACAGCTCGTGGATGTGCGCAGTCCACAAGAGTACACCGGCGAGCGCCTGCACATGCCCGACTATCCAAATGAAGGCGCATTACGCGGCGGACATATTCCGGGCGCGGTCAGCATCCCGTGGGCGCAAAACGTGCGCGAGGATGGCACGTTTAAGAGCGCCGAAGAACTGGCGGCGTTGTATGGCGCCAAGCCCATAGACAAGAAAAAGAAAGTCATCGCCTATTGCCGCATCGGCGAGCGCAGCAGCCTGACATGGTTTACGCTCAAATATCTGATGGGCTACGCGAATGTCAAAAACTACGACGGTAGCTGGACAGAATGGGGCAACTCGGTCGGCGTGCCGATTGAAAAGTAAATCATGAGCCAATTTTTCAAAGCCGCAAAACTCAGCGACGTGCCCGATGGTGGCATGCTCGCTGTAGATGTCAACGAGACTGCGATTGCGCTCACAAAAGTCAATGACGTAGTGCATGCGTTCGGGAATGTGTGTACGCACGATGACGGCCCGCTCGACGAAGGAACAGTTGCGGCGGGGTGCGTCGAGTGCCCGCGACACGGGGCGCGGTTTGATCTCAAGAGTGGCAAAGGCACGTTTCCTGCTGCTGCGCCGATTCCCATTTATCAAACTAAGATTGATGGAGAATGGGTGTTGGTCAGTCTCTAGTTGTTGGTTCTTAGTCTTTAGTTTTTAGTTCTTAGTTTTTAGTAATGAGTTCAACTAACAACTAATTACTAATAACTAACTACTAATAATTGAATAATCGCTTTCGGGGCAGGGTGAAATTCCCGATCGGTCGTAAACAGAGCAATCTGTGAGCCGACGAGCGCGTTGAGAGATGCGCACGAGCTGGTGTGAATCCAGCGCCGACAGTCACAGTCTGGATGTAAAGAAAGCGGCAAATTTGCAACTCCATTTGTAGTTGCGATTTTGCGCGTACATCTGCCCCGAGCAAAAATAATCATGCGAGGGGTTTTATTTTCTACTGCGGGCGACGGTGCAAAACGCAACAGCGTCTTGTGGAGCATCGCGCCGTTGATCGGTGTCGCCCTATTTATCACTGCGTGGCAAATCGGCAGCGCGCTCTATCCGCCGTTTATCTTGCCATCGCCGCTTGAGGTTGGTGCGCGTTGGATTGAGCGACTGCAGGACGGCACGTGGTTGTCACATTTTGGCATCACGCTCACTGAGACCTTGCTCGGGTTGATCTTGGGGGCGCTCGGTGCGTTTGCGCTCGGCTATCTCATCGCACGTTCGGCGCTGGCTGAGCGCATACTCTCGCCGTTTATCGTCGCCTCGCAGGGCGTACCGTTTGTGGCTATCGCACCGCTTATTTTTATTTGGTTTGGCAACGGGCTCGGCGCAAAGATTTTGTTGTGTGCGTTGGTGGTGTTTTTTCCGATCTTGGTGAATGTGGCGGTCGGCTTGCGGAGTGTGCCGCCGCTCTGGCGCGATTTGTTTCGGTTGCATCGTGCGAGCGCGCGTGACACATTTATCAAATTAGAGTTGCCCGCGGCGTTGCCCAACGTGCTAGCGGGCATGCGTGTCGGCGGCACACTGTCCGTGATCGGCGCGATTGCGGCTGAGTTTGTCAGCGCGCGCAATGGCTTAGGTTTTATGATTGCTCAAGGCAACAACACCTATGACACGCCATTGGTGTTTGTCGGCGTGTTTTCGGTGATTGGCTTGGCGCTCACGTTTTATGCTGTGATTAGCATTTTGATTCATCGCTGGGTGCGCGCCTGACAGATTGAGTTTGACAAGCTCATCCAACGATATTTTGATACAACATGAAAAGAAGAACTTTTTTAATCGCATCTCTCTCCACACTCACGGGCGCAGCAGCATGCACCAGCGCGCCAAGCGCCTCATCCGCGCTCACAAAAGTGCGCCTGCCGATGGGCTACATTCCAAATGTGCAATACGCGCCATACTATGTCGCGGCTGAGCGCGGTTACTTTGCACAAGAAAAAATCGAGGTGGAGTTCGATTACAAATTTGAGACCGACGGTGTCAAGTTGGTCGGCGCGGGCGAGTTGCCATTTGCCGTCGTCAGCGGCGAACAAGTCGTCATCGCCCGCGCGCAAGGACTGCCAGTCAAATACTTCGCGCAGTGGTACCGCCGATTCCCCGTAGCAGTCATCAGCCGCGCCGAGAGCAACATCAAAGTCGCCACCGACCTCAAAGGCAAAATCGTCGGATTACCCGGATTTTTTGGCGCGACCTATATCGGCTGGCGCGCGTTGCTCAACGCAAATGGCATGAACGAGAAGGACGTAAACGCCCAAGAGATCGGATTCACCCAAGTCGCCGCGCTGCAACAAAAAAAGGTGGATGCCGTCGTCGGCTACGTCGTCAACGAACCCATCGTGCTGACGGAGAATGGCGTCGCCGTGAATGTGATTGATATTGGAAAAGCGGTGGACATGGTTGCTAATGGTTTGCTGACCAGCGAAAAAACGATCAAAGAAAATCCGACACTAGTGCGCGGCATGGCAAAGGCGCTCACGCGCGGCGTGCAAGACACGATCAACGACCCAGACGCCGCCATGAAGATCACCACCAAATACGTCGAGGGTCTCAAAGCCGACGATCCAATTCAAAAGAAAGTGCTGCTCGCCACGGTCGAGGTCATGCGCCCCAACGGCTCAGCCAAGATCGGCGAGTCGTCCGCCACCGCGTGGGAAAACACGCAGGCGATATTGCTGGCGATGGGACAAATCAAAGACAAACGCGCTGTCAGCGATTACTTTACAAACGAATTTTTGCCATAGAGAAATAGGATGCAACTCTCGGTCGAAAATCTCACGCTGACATATGCCAATCATTTACAAGCGTTGGCAGAGATGTCACTACAAGCGCACAGCGGCGAATGCATCTGCATCGTCGGACCGAGCGGCTGCGGCAAAAGCACGCTGTTGCGCGTCATCGCGGGACTCATTCCCCCCACACAGGGGCGCATCAGCATCAACAAAACACAAGCGCGCATCGGGCTGATGTTTCAAGATGCAGCGTTGCTGCCATGGCGCACCGTGGGCGACAACATTGCCTTGCCGTTTGAACTGAGTCGCGCACCGATTGACGCCTCAGCTATTGATGACATGTTGCGCCTCGTCGGATTGTCTGATTTTGCGGTGGCATATCCGCGTGAATTGAGCGGTGGCATGGCGCAGCGTGTTGCGCTCGCGCGGACGCTGATTCAAAAACCAGATTTGCTGCTGCTCGATGAGCCATTTGGCGCGCTCGATACGATGACGCGCGAGCATCTGACGCAGGCGCTAGAGCGCATTTTGTGCGAAGCAAAAATCACCACCGTGATGGTTACGCACAGCATCAGCGAAGCCGTGTTTTTGGCGGATCGCGTGCTCGTGATGTCGCCGCGCCCGGGTCGCATCACGGCTGACGTGCCGATTGACCTGCCGCGTCCGCGTATGTGGGACAGTGCGCGTGTTGCTGTGTTTCAATCGCAAGTGCGCGCACAATTATCAAAAAGATAGGCGCTCGGTTTCTATAATGCATTCTCTATTTATATGAAGTCTTTTTTTGTCGTTGCGGCTTTGCTGTTGTCGCTGTTATTTGCGCACGCTCCCAGCAACGCCTCGCAAGGCATCACGTCATCTTCACAAAAGCCATTCATCCAACAACTGATCATCAAATTTAGACAGCCGCGCAGTGATGTCACAGCGCAGCATTTTGATGCGCGCGAGGCTGTGGGTGAATTGAATCTGCGCGCAAGTCAATCACTCAGCTATGTGCGTGAGATGTCGGGCGATGCGCATGTGTTGGCGTTGCCGCAAGCGGCTACTTTGGCTGACGCAAATGCCATTGCACAGCAACTGATGCGCGAATCAACACTGATCGAATACGCCGAGCCTGACTTGCCGATGTTTGCGACAGCGATTCCCAACGACGACAAATACAGCGTGCAATGGAGTCTCAAAGAAGTGGGCGATTCAAACTATGGCATCAACATGCCGGGCGCATGGGATATCACCACTGGCTCGGATGAGATCGTCATCGCCGTCATTGATTCGGGCATCCGCTATGAGCATCCCGATCTGGTAAATCGAACTCTGGCGGGCTATGACTTCATATCAAATGTAACAATCGCCAACGACGGCAACGGGCGCGATAGCGATGCCAGTGATCCGGGCGATTGGTATGCCGCAAACGCATGCGGCTCAGGCATGCCCGGCAGTAATAGCTCATGGCATGGCACATTTGTAGCAGGCATCATCGGCGCCGCCACCAATAACACGACGGGGATGAGCGGCATAAACTGGAAGTCAAAAATATTGCCGGTGCGTGTGCTTGGCAAATGTGGTGGTGTGACATCCGACATCGTGGATAGCATGCGCTGGGCGGCCGGCATCTCGGTGAATGGCGTGCCAAACAATCCAAATCCTGCGCGCGTAATCAATTTGAGCTTAGGCGGCGATGGCAACTGTAGTTCAACATGGCAGTCGGCCATCAACGAGGTTGTCGCGCGCGGCGCAGTCGTCGTCATCGCTGCTGGCAATGAAGCTACAGACATTGCTAATATCTCGCCTGCAAATTGCACGGGCAGCATCACCGTCGGCGCGACCACTAAAAGTGGCAGCGAAGCATATTATTCAAACTTTGGCACAGCACTCAAGATCAGCGCGCCGGGCGGCGATATAAAGCAAGGGTCCTCTTATGGGGTTTTTTCGGCGTCAAATAGCGGCTTAACCTCGCCTAGTTTGTCAACGTATGCTTATGGCGCAGGCACGAGTTTTGCTGCGCCACATGTGAGCGGCGTAGTCTCGTTGATGTTATCTGTTCGCCCCTCGCTGACATCCGATCAGGTTATTCAGATTATTCGAGACACCGCCACGCCATTTCCTGATTCGAGCAACTGCAACACATCGCGTTGTGGCGCAGGCATCCTCAACGCCCAACGCGCAGTCGCTGCATCTGTGAGTTATGGCGCGCCTGATTATCCAAAGCAAGCCTGGTTGCCACTCATCAAAAAGTCAAACTGATCGCGCAACTAAAATTAAACTCGTCCGTATCTACAGGGAGAAAAAAATCATGCAAGACCCAAATCAAATTCCACAGTCTGAGCAGTTGCCCAGCCTGCCACAAATCCCGCAAGCGCAAAACAATCCGATTCCAAGCATTCCAAATTACACGCCGATGGCGCCCGCGCCAGTCACTAACACGATGGCAATCGTCAGTCTGATCTCAGGCATTTTGTCATGGGTGTTTTTGCCGGTGCTTGCGGCAGTGGTCGGCATCATCACCGGCAACAACGCCAAGAAGGAAATCGCCGCCAGCAATGGTCAGCAGTCGGGTGAATCGCTCGCCAAAATCGGCGTCATCATTTCGTGGATCAACATCGGCGTAAGCATCCTCGCCGTTGTCTGCATCATCATGTTCTTCTTGGGCGTCTTTGCTTTTGGATTTTCTGAGCGATAGCCGTTAGATTCTGTTGAATGGAATTCGCAGAGTAGAGATTTGGTCTCAAATCTCTACTCTTTATTAATCAACCTAGACGCCCCTACGGTTTAGTGTGCGACCTGATCTAAGCCGGCCGCAAAAATCTTGACGGCTTCATCAATTTGTTGCTCGGTCACCACCAGTGGTGGAATCCAGCGAATCACATTTTCGTATGTGCCGCAACTGAGCAGCAACAGTTTGTGATCCTCGCAAAACTTGATCATCTTGAGCTTGGTCTCTTTGTCAGGCGAGCCATCCGCTTTGACAAATTCGGCGCCAACCATCAGCCCCATTCCGCGAATATCGCCAATCGCCTTAAATTCTTTTTGCAATTCGCGCAACGCGCTCTTGAGTTGATTTCCACGCGCATCCGCATTCTCGACAATCTTCTCCTCACGCATCACGCGGATCGTCTCGACCGCCGCCGCAGCCGACACAAGATTGGGGCCATAGGTGCCGCCGTGCGAACCCGGCAACCACTTTGACATGATGGATTTCTTTGCCGCAAGTCCGCTGAGTGGCATGCCCGAGGCAATGCCCTTTGCCATAATCAACACATCGGGGATTACGCCATAACGCTCAAACGCAAACCATTTGCCGGTGCGTCCAAAGCCCGTCTGAATCTCATCAAAAATCAACACGATGCCATGCTCATCGCAAATGGCGCGCAGATCGCGCAAGAAGCTCGCCGGTGGCGCAACATAGCCACCTTCGCCCAACTCGGGCTCAATGACAATCGCGGCAGTCTCTTGAGGCGCGGTTTGTGTCTTGAACAAATGCCGCACCTGCTCACTTGCATAACCGCAGCACTTGCCACCATCATCCGGGCAGCTCGCGCTCAGCTCAGCGCGCTCTTGCGGCGTCATCGTGTGCTGCGCTATCGGACAATGAAAACAATGCGCATACGGCGCGCAAAACACACCCGACGGCAACGGCTGATAATTTAGCCGATAGCTGATCTTGCTCATCGTCATCGCCATCGTCAGATGCGAGCGACCATGAAATGAGCCATCAAACACGATCACATTCTGGCGACCAGTGGCTTGCTTTGCCAGCTTGACCGCCGCCTCGACCGCCTCCGCGCCGCTGTTGCTAAAGAAGAATGAATTTAGCTCTTTAGGCAAAATCGTCTTGAGCTCCTCAGTGAGTTGGATTACCTTCTCGCCTTTGCCGATGCCGATCTGCCCGTGAATCATTTTTGCAGCTTGCTCTTGGATGGCGCGCACCACGCGCGGATGCGAGTGACCTGTATTGGTCACGCCGATGCCACTCGTAAAATCCAAATAACGGTTGCCTTTGCGATCATAGATATAGCAACCTTCAGCGTGACTCAGTTCGAGATCAAATGCGGGCGCCCATGCAGGCGAGAGGTCTTCTTTGCTCATGCGCTCCATTGTAATGGCGCATATTCATTTGCACAAATCCACTCCGCTAAGATTGGCGCATGCGGCGCTTTTTGGGGCTTGCGCTCGTGGCGATACTGACGTTGCTGGCGGCATTTGCCGACGTGGTGCGCGACGATCTATGGTCGCGCTATCGTGACGACGCTCGCCCCTTTGTTGTGAATGTGTCTCCAGACGCGGCTACGCTGGCAGCGCCCGCGCTCACGCCGCGTGTGATACTCCTCAACATCCCTGCGTTGCGCGCCGACACCTCGCGCGACATGCCTGCGCTCAACAAGCTGCGCGAGCGCGGCGCCGATTACACCCTGCAACTGCAACCGCCGCTATGGCGCGCGCCACAATTGGCGACATTGATCAGCGGCGCGACGCCTGAGCTGCATGGCATCACCACCAACTCGCCCATCACAAAGATCACCGCAGACGACATCTTTCGGCGTTTGCAAATCGCCACTGCGTCGTCGCCAATTCGCCGCGACACCATCGTCATCGGCTCAGAGACATGGGCGCAGTTGGTTGGCAACGAATCGCGCTTTGAGGTGGCGACACGCGATGATGACACACTGCGACGCGCGCGCGAGATCATCAACGATCAAACATCGCCCTTTGCGCTGTTGACCATTGAGCTTTCGCTGATTGACACCGCCGCTCACAGCGCCATTCAACAAACCAGCACTGCCACAAACACGATCAGTGTCGAGAGCGCCATCGCCACCACTGACGCGCGGCTCGCCACATGGCTCGATAGCCTCGATCTGAGCAACACGACGCTGGTCGTGTTTGCGGACTACGGCGCGATGCGCGCAAACACCGATGCCGAAGAAGCGCTCGCCGCACGTGTGCCGCTCATCATGGCGGGCGCGGGTGTGCGCATATCGCGCGGCGTGGCGCAAAGCACGCAACTCGCGCCGACGTTGGCGACATTACTCGGCACGTCGCTGCCATTGCACGCGCAAGGCTCGCCCATCTTTAACGCGCTCCAACTGCCCGCTAATCGCATCGCATCTAGCTACAACGCATCCGCCGAGCAACGCATCACGCTCTATGAATCATGGTCGGAGGTGACTGGACGCCCACGTTTTGCCGCCGAAATATTTCAACCGTATAAATCAAAACTCAACAGCAGTGACGCTGCCGCCGTCGGGCGCGCATTTCAAAGCTTTGAGTTTGATCTTGATGCGCGCTTTGAGGCGGAGCGTCAAGCCCTCGCACAGTCCGAGCTGTGGCGACGCGCGCCGCTGCTGGCGGGTGGATTGCTGTGTCTGATCAGCCTGGGCGGCATGCTTGTCGCTCTATTTAGTTGGCAGAGTGTGCTTGGCATGGCAGTGTATTGGCTGCTGTGGTGGCTGTCGTTTGCGCAGGTGCTACATGCGCGTTATGCGCTAGGCGTCTTTGCTCTGGGTGAATTGGACCCGATGCTGGCGCAATATGCAACCTACAGCGCGTTGGCATGGCTTGGCGCTGCTGCTGTCTTGATGCTGCTCGCGCTGCGCCGCACAGATGCGTTTGACGCGATGGCTTTTGTGATTAGCGGCAGCACGCTCGTCGCGCTCTCGCAAATCTGCGTCGTGTGGTTTGTGTATCTGACGCAGCATGACAACAGCGGCTTTTTGCTGACCGACTCAGCCACATTGGCAACCGAAATCATCACGCTCACTCAGCTATCAAGTCTCAATTGGCGCGCCATCGCGTCGCTACCAAGTGTGCCTTTGGCGCTTGTGATCGCAATCATCAGCCTCATGTTTTTTGCGCTATTTCATCGTCCGCCCAAACGCAACGAGTATTGGCGATGAGGACTGCGACGGGCTCAGCCGCCGTTCACTTCGACAAGCTCAGCCATCGCTCGGCGCAGACTGCTTGAGCCAAGCAATGACATCATCGGCGCTGTCTAGGCTCAATGCGCGCTCAGCAATGTGTTTGCAGATAGCGCGATTACATTTGCGCAGCGTTTCCTTTAGCAGTGGAATCGCGGAGGCGTTGGCGCTAAATTCATCTAAGCCAAGACCGAGCAGCAACGGCGCGGCAATCGGATCGCCCGCCATCTCACCACACATCGCCACATGTTTGTTGTGCGCATGCGCCGCCTGTATCGTCATCTGGATCAAGCGCAGCACGGCAGGATGAAATGGACTCGCCAGCGATGCGACGCGCGCGTTGGTACGATCAACCGCGAGGGTGTATTGCGTGAGGTCGTTTGTGCCTATCGAAAAGAAATCAACCAACGGCGCAAGATGCGAGGCAATCAATGCCGCAGACGGCACCTCGATCATGATGCCAAATTGCACATTTTCGTTGAATGGAATCTGCTCGCGCCGCAGCTCGTCGCGCGCCTGATCAAATAGTGCGCGTACTTGACGCACCTCTTGGATACCTGAGATCATCGGCACCATGATGCGCAAGTTGTAATTTACAAAGGCGCGCATCAATGCACGCAGCTGCGTCAGCAAAATATCAGAGCGCTCGCTGATCATACGCACGCCACGCCAACCAAGAAATGGATTCTCCTCATCTACGATGCTGAGATAGCTCGCGGGTTTATCGCCGCCAATGTCTACTGTGCGCGCTACGACCGGACGTGTATTCATCACGCGTGCGATCTTGCCGTAAATCGCAACTTGCTCTTCTTCATTTGGCAGTGTGTCACGATCAATAAAAACAAACTCGGTGCGAAAAAGACCGACACCTTCTGCGCCATAGTCAATCGCGCTGATGGCATCTTCTTCGCTGCCGATATTGGCGACGACCTCGATGTGTTCGCCGTCTTTTGTCAGCGCAGGTTGCATCGCTACCGAGCGCGCCGCATAACGTGCAGCTAGCCATATCTCGCGTTTTTGTTGCGCGATCTCAACTGCTTCGATATCTGGGTCAAATGTAATCTCGCCTGCATCGCCATCCACAATCGCCATACGCTCACTGAGTGAGGCGCTGAGATTGAGATCGGGCGCAATTACCGCAGGCACACCCAAACCACGCGCAAGGATCGCCACATGTGAGGTCGGCGTGCCTTTCATCACAACCAACGCCAACACATTTGCACGGTCAAACTGCATAGTGTCAGAGGGTGTTAGGTCCTCGGCGATGACAATGGATTTCGTAGACGGCGAGTTGGCTTGCGAATCATCAATTCTCAAAAGCGCACGCACCAAGCGCGACCCAACATCACGCACATCTTGGGCGCGCCCTTGAAAGTAAGCATCATCTAGCCCGGTCAGCATCTCGGCGTATCGCTCAGTCGCCTCGTGCGCGGCAAATTCTGCATTGACGTGCTGTTCGTGGATCATGTCGCGCATCGCGCCGATAAATTCGACATCCTCCAAAAACATCTGATGCGATTCAAAAATAGCGGCGTCCTGCGCGCTGAGCGACTCAGACGCGGTCGCAAATAATCGCGCGAGTTGCGTCTGTGTGCGTTGGAT
>CAZVQE010000054.1:0-11515 GCA_964628875.1 uncultured Anaerolineae bacterium | reverse complement strand
CTTTGCATTAGCCAACCAACTGGCTGAGCGCGGCGCCCTTGTGATCGCGCAGCAGCGTTGGGCAAATTGGACGCCGACGCTGCATCAGTTGATGAATGCGATTGGCGATCCGCATGACGGCGTGATCTATGCGCTGGTCAATGACGGCATGCGTGATGTGTATTCGCCCGATGCGATTCGCGCGCGGGCTGAGTTTGATGTCGCTGCCGCACATCTCATTCGCAAACAAACTGTCGGGCGCGCGCGCTACCTTGCGGGTGGCTACGCGCTTAGCCAACTCAATTTTGATGATGTGCGCGTGTGCCGCGCATTGAGCGAAGGTTATGCGGCGGCGTACAACGAGCGCGTGTTGATGTTTGATGTGCCATTGCTGATAGCTCCATTGAGCGACGCAGACATGGCTGAATTGCGTTTATGGGAAATGTTGTTTGAGCGTTGCGGTTTTGATCCGCGCGTGCGTGGCGTGCTGTCGAGCGTAACGCCGGTTGCGAGCGCATGCACACGTGAGTCTGAGTCACTCACGGCGTTGTGCCAGCGTTGGGTCGAGATTCAGTCGCGCCCATTTGCCATTCACAAAGATACAGATGCCGCACCTGCACATGCATATGAGGGTGAATGGGAGTCGCCATTGGCAGGTATGGCGTTGTCATTTGCGCAGCCGCGCGATATGGCGCTTGTGCAAGGTTATTGGTCGAAATTTGTGCAAATCAACAGCTAGATTATTATGAGTTTGACTACTTTTACAACGTTGCTTATTATTTGTGTGTTGCTGATTGGCGTGCTGTTGGCGTTGCCATTATCGCGCCTGTTGGCGGCGCGTAGCTTGACGGCGCAACGCGACCTTACACGCAGGCTTGAGCAGGCTGACAAGTCGCGCGCGTCGCTCAGCGCCGAGCTGCAACGCACCGCCAATGTGATGCAAGAGCATCGCGCCGCACAAGATAATCTGCAAAGCACAAAACGCGCGCTGGATCGTGTGCAGGGTGAGCTGGTAGATGCGTTGCGCAAAAAAGAAGAGCTATCTGTTGCGCATGAGCGAATGACCGCCGAACATGCAAGTGCGTTAGCTCAGGTCGCATCGGCTGAGCAGACTATGCGCGATCAACATGCTTTGGTCGAGCGTGTGACACTGCAAATGAACGTGGCACAACGTGAAGCTGATCACCAAAGAAAACAAGCGCAAGAAAAGCAACATGCGATAGAGCGGCTCAACCAACAACTACAGGGGCATTTGAGCGCGCTAACGCATCTGCAACAGCTAAACACAAAACACGAGAGCGCGTTGGCAAATCTGACGCGCGATGTTGCCGCAGTGCAAACCCAACTGGCGCAGGCGCAAGCATGGAATGCCAAACTCGAATCGCAATTGGCTTACGATCTGGATTGGGAAAAACGCGCAGAGGAGTTTCAGGGTGATTTGAGTGTGCGCAACCAAGAGCTAGAAATGACCCAAGCCAAGCTCGAAGAGGCGCTGATGCGCGCCTCAACGCAACAAGACGCGATAGATCAACTGCGCGAGGAACTGACACAAAAAGACAATGGTGATTTGCAGGCGCGTCAACTGGTGCAGCAGCATGAGCAAACTATCGCTGATTTGCGACAGCAGCTTGCAGGGGTGAATCTGACGCTGTCAGAAAAACAACTCTCGCTAGAGCAACATCAGTCGCTGATTTCGGACTTGGATGGCAGAGTCAAAGATACAGCCAGCAAACTTGACAGCGCCACTGTGTCAGCGCGCGGGCGCGAGAGCTTGATTGCTAGATTGTCAAGCTATCTCAAAAATTTGATGCCGCTCGAAAATGTGGAGTTTGAGACAGATCAACTGACACCGGAAGCGCAACTTGTCATCAATCAGACGCAAGAGCGGGTGAGCGCCGATGGTCAAAATGTGCTTGTGAAATTGACTGAGGAATTGGTGGCTGCGCAACAACGCGCCGAATCAGCCGAGACGCAATCACAGCAATTGCAACTCCAGATCAACGCTCAGCAATCCAAAGTGATTGATCTACGCCAGCAACTCGGCTCGGTGGATCAATTGCGCGCACAGCTTGACGACCGCAACGCGCAGATTGACAAGCTGAATGTCGAAGCGCACAACTTAAGACTGATGGCTCAACGCGCGCAAGAGGAATTTACTGGCGCAGATCATCAAAACCGCGACCTGCAGCATCGCTACACAGAGGCTGCATCCCGCTATGAGTTTATTTTGCGCAAGACGCGTGCGTTGGAGATGGCCAATGCAGAGTTGCAGCAAAAAAATATCGATCTCGAAGATGCGCTTGTCAAGGCGATGGCAAATGGCGGTGTGTCAAGCCAAGCGAATACACCGCTAACGCAAGCAGATGGCACATCACAGAGTACGGACGCGCCGCCCGTAGGTCACCAAAACGTCGTGTCAGAGTTTGCTGTGAGTGATGCGCCCGCCCCGCGCCCCACGCTATCGCGCGAGCTGAGCGACATCGCTGAGCTTGACTCGCAAGACATTGAGCGTCTGAATGACGCGGGCATCCATTCGGTGCAAGACCTATCGGCGTCAACGCCTGACTACCTGCGTGATGTATTGCAGCCGAGCATCTTGCGCCGTCGCAATGTCGAAAAGATCATCCGTGACGCACAGCGCCTCTCGCGTGACGAAGATAAAAACGCGACCCTATAATTTGGCGCTATGTCTGTAAAAGAGCGCAATCAGGATTTACACATGGTTGCGGAGTTGATCAAGGTACATTTGCCAAGCTCGCTGAGCGATGATGAATTGTGCCGCGACTTGTGTGCCGTGCTTGCCATTAACCTCAAACGCATCGCCGACGATATCGAAAGTAGCGCAAAGGCGTGGGACAAAAAGGCGTATCACAGCAAGGCGGATGAGCTGCGCCGCGACAACGTTTGGGCGAGCGAGGCTGCAGTCTTGGCTGAGAATTTGGCATATCGCGCGCAAAAATTTGGCGCGGGCGATTTGCTGCGCCTGCAAACGTTGATTCCACAAAATCTTGAGTTGTTGCAACGTCCGCGATTCAAAGATTTGGCGGCGGTGCGTGGCGCGGCTGCGGCGGCGCGCAAAACCGTGCTCAAACCGCGCTGAACTTATAATTTTTACGGTGGTTGATTTCATTCGAAGCGTGTGGAAGCCAATGCGATATGTATATGTGTTGGCGATTATTGGCGCAGTGATTTTTGTGGCGGGGCGAGCTGCCATTGCAAATTATTATTTGCGTCAAGCACGCGATCATGCAGTCACAGGCAACTTTGCGCTATCGGCGCAAGAGCTTACTACCGCCAATAGCGTCGCGCCTAATGCGCAGTTTGCCGGTCAATGGGTGCGCCGATTTCCCAGCGATCTCAAACAAAAGATCGGCGATGAGCTGATGCGTCAATCTTTTGAGACGGCGCGCAGACGCGATTCTGCTCAGACGATAAAAATTACGCTTTCGGCTGATCAAGTGTTAGCGGATGACGCGACAGGGCAGGCATTTGCGCATATTCGCGCGCTTAGGTCATTGGCAGATGGCAATCTTGATCAGGCTGGAGTGCATATACGTCAATCCATCGAGACGGAGCCACCGTTGGATGCCAGCGATGAGCGCTACGCATTTTTGTTTTATATCGCAGCGCAGATCGCGCAAAAAAACAATTGCGAATTTAGCGCGTCAAACCGTGTGTATTCGTTGTTGGCGTTTTACGCAGGTGATGCATTAGAGGCGACGCCAGATTGTCGTGAGCGGGTTGCAACGTCATCAATTTCACACGCGCAAAAACCTGAGCTGCCGTATCTGTTGTTGCAACAAGCGCGACTATCTTTATTTCGCGGCGACATGGCGCGCGCGCGTCAGCAATTCACAGAGGCAGAGATAAACGGGCTGTCGAGCGCGTGGCGGCTGTCTCTGATGAATGAGGTCTCAACCGGCGCAACAATCACATCTCAAAATGTAATCAGCGGCGACGTGAGCGTGCGCGCGTATGAGTACGATCCATTGCAGCTTGAGCTTGGGTTGCCAACGCAGTTTATTTTTTACTTTCGCAATTCGGACGCACCTGTGATGTACCAACTGGTAAATCTGGCGCCAAACGCCGGATTTGAATATAGCGACCCTGAAAACGTTGAGTGCGATAAGTGTATGGTTTCGGGCTACGTAGGCGATCAATATCACGATGCCAGCATCAAGGATTTGTATGAGGCGCTGCAGACACAGCGTCCGTTTTTGGCAAATGGCGCTGCGACTTATGCGAGTCAAGCGCTCAAGATTGACAACCCTATTTTGCAAAAAGGGCAATCGCCCAACTCGGCGTTGCGCACCTTGCCACGCACGATCAATTATGCGGATCGGTTTTTATACGCGGGCTGGCTCAAAACCAACGGCGGCACAGTGAGTTTTGGGCGTCAGTGGTACAACAGCTTGCAACAGCCCCCTTGGGACACACCCATTCTCAAGCCTGCTACCTCTGAGTGGACGTATCAAAGCATGGTGGTCAAACCTTATCATCTTGCGCGGCGCGTGGATCTGTGGCTGATGGCAATTGGAACCGAAAGTGCGGTGTGGTACGACCAGATTTTGTTTATTCGATTGCCGACAAACGCGGTGCGCAGCAATGACGCTTAGTTTGTAATAAAAATGTAAAAAGCGAATGATTCTGAGGTTCGCCTCATATTTCGCCCTAAAATATTGAGTTGTATTGCGCATCACTCCTTTGAACGATGCCAGCAATAATTTTGATCGAAAAGAAATTATCATGAAAAAAAGTTTTGTAGTTGGGATGTTGGCAGTGAGCGTATTGACTTTGGCGGGGTGCGCCACATTGACTGGCAGCAGTAATCAAACGCAATCGGGTGGAATCAATGTTGCCCAAGCCACAAAAGTCACGGTGACCAAAGGCACGATGGAATCCACAGTCGTCGCCAATGGCAAAGTCATTCCGCGTCAATACAGCATCGTGTCATTTCCGACCGCAGGGCGTATCTATACTTTGACTGTGCAGCTAGGCGACTCAGTCAAAGCAGGGCAGTTGCTCGCGCAACAGATTACAAACACACTTCAACTTGTCGAAAAGCAACAATACGCGAACTATTTGAGCGCATTGGCAACCTATAGTCAGACGATAAAGCCATCGAATCAACGCGACATTGATCAGGCGCAAGCGGCGCTCAATAGCGCATATGCGTCATATAACGAAATTAAGAAAGGTCCGACCGCAAGCGCAATTGAATCGGCGCTGCACTCATGGAACTCATCCAAAAACTCATTGTGGTCAGCTCAGGTCAGCCGTGACGCCAGTTGTGGTTCAAATGGCGTCGGTTCGCCGCAATGCAAAACGTCTGAGGCAAATGTAGGCAGCTCATACGAGAATGAACGCCGCGCATATCAAGCCTATGTAGATGCACAGCAACCGCCAACGCCGGACAAATTGGCTGCAGCATGGTCGAGCGTTGTCGCGGCGCAAACACGCCTCGATGCGTTATTGCACCCTGATACGGGTGATTCTGCCTCTGCCTCAGCCAAGGTTCAACAAGCGCTTGCCTCGTGGCAACAAGCTCAAGAGGACATCAAAAATGCTTCAGTGTTTGCGCCTTTGGACGGTGTGATCACGACGTTAAATTTTGGCGTTGGCGATCAAGTAAATGCTAACCAAACTGTGATGCAAGTGACCGCAAATGAGCGACCGCTTTTTGAGGTGGATGTAGATGAAGCTGATATTGCGCAGATTCGACTTGGACAAGAGGCGCGTGTGTTGTTGCAGTCATACAACAATATCCCGATCACGGCTTCGGTCGAATACATTGCTCCGGCGACAACCGCCTCGGGCAACGTTAATACCATCAAAGTGCGTCTTGGCTTGGGTTCGATTCAGCGTCCACAATTTCAAACTGGTCAGGGACAAGGTCAAGGCAACGCACAACGTGGTGGCGCACAGCAAGGCACACCTGCAGCGGGCGGACAGGGACAAGGCGGCAATCAAGCCGGCGCGGGCAGACCGATTAGCCAGACATTTGCGTTGCCGCGCATTTTGATCGGACAGACAGGCACCAGCCAAATTATCCTAAGTCAAATTACAGATGCTCTGCAAGTGCCCAATCGCGTCCTAGTCGCGGATCGTCAAACGCGCGGCTTTACTGTGTGGCGCTTGACCGCCGATGGCAAAGCCGAAAGCGTGCCAGTCACCGTCGGATTTCGCGGGGCGACCAACACGCAAATCATGTCAGGTTTGAACGAAGGCGACACTGTGTTGATTCCGCCGGCAACCTCGACCAGCACACAAAACAATGCCAATCAAGGCTTTGGCGGCGGCGCAGGACCAGCAGTCGTCGTCAAGCCGTAAAATCAGTTTTGAGTGAGGTGAACTATGCAAGCCAATCCATTAGCTCGTATTGCACAACCACTGCCCAAGCCATCAGCGTTTGTCATACCATTTAATTTTCTGGAGACGATTCGCACCGCATTTATTGCGTTGGCGAGTAACAAATTGCGCACGATCTTGACTATGCTCGGTGTGATTATTGGCGTCGGCTCGGTCGTCACGTTGCTGTCTATTGGGAATGGCATCACCAACTTTATCTCAAGCCGCATTAACTCGATCGGCGCAGACCTGCTGACAATCTCTCCCGATAACCGGCAAGGCGGCGAAGGGGCGCGACTGACCAATGCAGATGTGTTGGCGTTACAAGACCCGCTCAATGTCTCGGGGGTTGTAAATGTTGTGCCACAGGTTTCGGGTGGCGCGCGCGTCAGTGTCGGCACCCAAGTGCGCCAAACTCAGATCAATGGCACCACGCCTGACTTTTTTGTCGTGCGCACGCTTAACATGACGCAAGGCGAGGTCTTTTCGCAAAATGATATTGATTTGCGCGTGCGCGTGTGTGTGTTAGGCGCGACCGTCGCACAGGCGCTATTTGGCTCAGATGCGCAGGCGATCAATCAAACCGTCATCATCAATAGCTCGCCGTTTCGTGTCGTAGGTGTTGCCGAGGCAAAGGGCGGTTTTGGACCCGGCGGCGGATTTGATGACACGGTGTATGTGCCGCTCACCGTCGCCCAAGAGAAGCTATTTGTCGGGCGCGGCACGGGTCTGCGCTCGGTGAACCAAATCACTTTTCAAATGGCTGACCCGTCAAAATCAGCACAAGTCATTGACGACATTGTGACGTTGTTGCGCAGTCAGCATAAGTTGCTGCCGGGTCAAGCCGATGATTTTCGGGTGACCAATCAAGCTGAGATCGCCAGCACAATGGAATCGGTCACAACAGGATTGACGATTTTTCTTGGCATTGTCGGCGGCATCTCATTGCTGGTCGGCGGCATCGGCATCATGAATATCATGCTCGTCAGCGTCACCGAACGCACGCGCGAGATTGGATTGCGCAAAGCCATCGGCGCGCGACGCAGCACCATTCTCTGGCAATTTATGATCGAATCGCTCACAGTGAGCGCGATGGCGGGGCTAATCGGTATGATCTTTGGCTCGGCGTTGTCTATCGCCGCGGGTCCGACCATCGCGCGCACACTCCAAGCGACGGCATTTACCCCGCGCATCGAGGCGCCGACGTTGTTGGTGGCGTTTAGCTTTGCCGTAATTGTCGGCGTCGTGTTTGGGCTGTATCCGGCGTGGCGCGCGAGTCGCCTCGTGCCAGTCGCTGCGTTGCGCTATGAATAGATATTGCGGCGCGCTGAAGTTTTAATTCAAAAAGAGCAGATCGTAAAACACGGTCTGCTCTTTTGATATCAAAACCCGCTGTAAGATACAGCCAATAACCTCGCAGATTCAATTCACAGGAGAAAAATGCAATACGTCCGACTCGGTAAATCTGGCTTAAAAGTGTCGCGGCTGTGTCTTGGCATGATGACCTACGGCACGCCTCAGTGGCGCGAATGGGTGCTCGACGAACCCGCGAGCCAACCTTTTATCAAACGCGCGCTGGACGCTGGCATCAATTTTTACGACACAGCCAATGTGTATTCGATTGGCGTCAGCGAAGAAGTCACCGGTCGCGCATTGCTCAAGTATGCCAAGCGCGAAGATGTCGTCATCGCCACCAAAGTGCATGGCGCGATGGGGCCCGGGCCGAATGATCGCGGCTTGTCACGCCGTCATATCATGCAAAGCATTGACGCATCGCTTGCACGGCTCGGCACCGACTATGTGGACTTGTATCAGATTCACCGCTACGACCCCGACACGCCCATCGAAGAAACGATGGAAGCGTTGCACGATGTCGTGCGCGCGGGCAAAGCGCGCTATATCGGCGCAAGCAGCATGTATGCGTATCAATTTGCCAAGATGCAACACGCCGCCGATCAGCACGGTTGGACGCGCTTTGTCTCGATGCAAAATCACTACAATCTCGTCTATCGTGAGGAGGAGCGCGAGATGATCCCGCTGTGCCGCGAGGATGGCGTCGGGCTGATCCCATGGAGCCCGTTGGCGCGCGGCTTTTTGGCGGGGAATCGCACCTCGAATAAACAAGAAGGCACCTCACGCGCGCGAACCGATGCATTTGCGCATAACATGTACTATCAGCCGAGTGATTTCACCGTTGTCGAACGACTGAGCGAGATCGCCAAAAAACTCAACGTCTCAAATGCGCAAGTCGCGCTGGCGTGGATGCTGCACAAGCCGTGGATCACTGCGCCGATCATTGGCGCTAGCAAGATGTATCAGCTCGATGAGGCGCTCGCCGCGCTCGATCTCAAACTCAGCAATGAGGACATTCAACAGCTCGAGTCGCCCTACACGCCGCACGCGGTGTTGGGGCATTCGTAATTTTTTTTAACCACAAAAATTAATTTGTCATTCTGAACGGAGCGGAGCGAAGTGAAGAATCCCTAGCGCGACAGTGTGTGTAGAGATTCTTCGTCGCTTTGCTCCTCAGGATGACTACTCGATTGAGCTATGCAATCACAACT
Organism: uncultured Anaerolineae bacterium; assembly: GCA_964628875.1. GTDB lineage: Bacteria > Chloroflexota > Anaerolineae > J036 > Brachytrichaceae > AQU-03. The sequence goes on along the minus strand of CAZVQE010000054.1, from coordinate 2,624 downwards.
TGTTACCGCATTCAAAAAGCAATTTAACGCCGCGCCAACATTTACCGCGCGCGCGCCCGGTCGCGTCAATCTGATCGGCGAGCACACCGATTACAACGATGGATTTGTGCTGCCGATGGCAATCAACCGCGATGTCACATTTGTCGGCGCGCCGCGCACGGATGGCGTTGTGCGCATTCATTCGCTTAACTTTGAGCAGTCGGCGCAATTCGCGCTCGAATCCATTCACAAAGACGATCTCGGCTGGCTCAACTATGTGCGCGGGGTCGCCGATGTGCTGCAAAAACACGGCTACGAGCTGAATGGCTTTGATGCGGTGATGCACGGCGATGTGCCGATAGCAAGCGGCTTGTCATCGTCCGCCGCGACCGAGCTGGCGACGATCATGGCATTTAAGGCGGTGGGTGGCGATCATGTGCGCGCGATCAATGGCGTGGATGCCGCCAAGTTTGCGCAGCAGGCTGAGAATGAATTTGTCGGCGTCAATTGCGGCATCATGGATCAATTTATTTCGTCGCTCGGCAAACGCGACCACGCGTTGATGATTGATTGCCGCTCGTTGGCTTATGAGCTGGTGCCGTTGCCGCAAGGTGCGACCGTGCTGGTCGTAGACACCAAAGCCCCACGCACACTCGCGGGCAGCGCCTACAACGCGCGCCGCGCCGAATGCGAAGAGGGTGCGCGCCGACTCGGCGTCAAGAGTTTGCGCGATGTCAGCATGAGTGATTTCAAACTCAATCAATATTCACTGCCCGGACTGGTGATGTTGCGTTGTGCGCACGTCATCATGGAGAGCAAGCGCGTGCAAGATGCAGTCGGCGCCATGAAGTCAGGCGACCTTGAGCAGCTTGGCTTGCTGATGAATCAATCACACGAGAGCTTACGCGATCTGTATGAGGTCAGCAGTAAGGAGCTAGATGCGGTCGTCGAGATCGCCAAAGCGCAAGAGGGTGTGTATGGCGCGCGCATGACCGGCGCGGGATTTGGCGGATGTGCCATCGCGCTGGTGGACAACGCGCACGTGGACGCCGTTGCGCAGGTGATGGCAAATGAGTATCCGCAGCGCACAGGTCGCACGCCGAGTATTTACCCGTGCGTTGCCAGCGACGGCGCGAGCTACACGCTCGGATTTTAGGACGCGGATTTACAGGATTTGCAGGATTGACTAATAAGTCATACTGAGCGGCGCACTATTGTGCGCCAGCGAAGTATCTCTGCGTAACTTGGTTTGTGGCTAAGTGCGCTAGAGATGTTTCGCTTCGCTCAACATGACATTTTCAGAATGAGTTTTTGCTCGCAATCAAATTAATCCTGACAATCCTGCGAATTTGCGTCCAAATTACACACGATGCTGTCGTATGATGTGCGCCTCATGCGAAACGAACTTGCATTTTTTCTTCCGATGGCAATCGGCGTATTAGGCGGTGCGGGCTATCACCTCACTCAAAAATTTATCTCGCCGAATGTGCATCCGGGCGTCGTGATCTTGACCGCCTACGTCATCGCCATGTTGTTTGGCTTTAGCCTGTTTTGGTTGATCCCAATGAATGGCACACTCGCCTCAAACATCAGCCAACTCAACTGGGCTAACTTTGCGATGGGCGTGGCGATTGGCGCGATTGAGATCGGCTTTATCACCGCGTATCGCAGCGGCTGGAATCTGAGCCTCGCTTCGATTGTGTCGGGTGCAGCCATCAACGTGTTGCTCGTGCCGCTGGGTCTGTTGCTGTTTCGTGAGCAACTGAGCTTGGTCAATTGGGTCGGTGTTGCGCTCTCGCTTGCGGGCTTGATCTTGGTGAATGTGAAATAAGAAGACATACAATCACAGCCATGCCAACAACCGCACCCACAAAGAAACCCATTCTCAAAGCAAAGCGCCTGCCCTCAGCGGCGGATGTCAAAAAATATCAACTACCAAACGGGCTGACCGTGCTGATGAAAGAGATGCACGCCGCACCGGTTGTGTCATTTTGCGTGTGGTATCGCGTCGGCTCGCGCAATGAGCATCTCGGCATCACGGGTGTCTCGCACTGGGTCGAGCATATGATGTTCAAAGGCACACAGCGATTTACCGAGAGCGATCTCGACCGCATGGTCAGCCGCGAGGGTGGCGTGCGCAATGCCTTTACGTGGATTGACTTTACCGCCTACTACGAGACCATGCCCGCCAACAAAATCAATCTGGCGATGGATCTCGAAGCTGATCGCATGACGCACTCGCGCTTTGACCCGCAGGAGGTTGCCAGTGAGCGCACCGTGATCATCAATGAGCGTCAGGGGAATGAGAACAGTCCGTTTTTCCGCTTGTTCGAAGAATTGCAAGGTGCGGCGTTTCGCGTGCACCCCTACGGGCATGAGGTCATCGGTCACGAGGATGATCTGCGCTCGATGACGCGCGATGACCTGTATGGACACTACCGCAAGTTTTACGCACCCAATAACGCGATCGTGGCGGTGGCGGGTGACTTTGATGCGACTGAGATGCTAGACCGCGTCATCAAATATTACGGCAAGCTCAAGCCGTCAAACGGCATTCCAACTGTCAAGGCACGCGAGCCGCAACAGCGCGGCGAGCGTCGCGTGACCGTCAAAGGCGAAGGCGTCACCAACTATGTCGCGCTGGC
>CAZVQE010000053.1:6937-11655 GCA_964628875.1 uncultured Anaerolineae bacterium | reverse complement strand
CGTGGTCGCTCAAGCTCGGTTCACAGGCGCAAGTGTTGGTTGATCTCGGGCATCATGCGCAAGGCGTCAACATCGAGCAGATCGTTGCGTTTTTGTTAGACGAGGGCAAGCTCGGCGGATTTCACTTTAACAATCGCAAGTACGCGGATGATGACTTGATCGTCGGCAGCACAAATCCGTATGAGTTATTTTTGATTTATCACGAGCTGGTCAGCGCAGGCGACGCCGCGCAAAATGTGGCATACATGATTGATCAGAGTCACAACATCGAGGGCAAACTTGCGCCGATGATCTTGTCGGTCACCAACTGCCAAGAGGCATTTGCCAAAGCGCTGATCGTTGAGCGTAGCGCGTTGGCTGCGGCGCAACAGAGTGGTGGCGTGCTAAGCGCACATGAGATTTTGAATCGCGCCTACAAGACCGATGTGCGTCCACTGCTCGCGCAGGTGCGCGCCGAGATGGGCGTGTCGCGCGATCCGCTAGACGCCTACCGTCGCAGTGGCTACGAGCAAAAGATCGCGCGCGAGCGCGGCACAGCCTCTAGCACGGGTGGCTATCAAAGTTAATTCAATTTGGCAAACACAACCTTGCGTCCCGACGCACCTGCGTTAGCTTCGCGCTTTCATCAGTTTCAGCGGCGCGCAGATGAGTCACCCAATCGCTGTGGTCCCTTTAGCGTGGCGATTGCCGCCAATATCGTGCTGGGTGAGCCGCGCTTTGATGGCGATGTAGTGGCACGCGAGCTGAGTCGGCGTTTTGTCGAATGGCATCCGCGCTGGCGCGTGCTGCCACGGGTCAATCGTTTTCCGCGCGACGACGCAACCATGCCATGGGCGATGTCAAATTATCTGCGGGAGCATGGCATCAACGCACAGCTACGAACGCGCGGCACACTCGATCAGTTGCAGCGCGCATTCACCCATAGCAAGCCCGTCATCGTCATCATCGGACAGTGGAGCTATCGGCGCGGATGGCGCTGGCTGCCATGGGCACACGCCAAAGTGCTCATCGGCGCGACGCCTGAGCATGTCGTCGCTATTGATCCTGCCGCGTCATTTGTCGGCGCGCCTCAGCTCAGCCATCAGCCGCTAAATGAGTTTTTGACCCAGTGGCGCAGCATGGGCAAACTCTGGATCGAGGTCGGGTGACGCGATCCAAACACAAATGTCTGCGCACTGAGCCTGCCGAAGTGCGCAGTGCGCTTCGACAAGCTCAGCGCCCAATTTATACAAGGCACAAAATTTTCAACTCCCTTTGTGATCTTTGTGTCCTTTGTGGTTAAAAATCACACCACCATCTGTTTCGCCCAGATCACCTCAGGCAGGTCACGAATCGCCTTCATAGCGTACTCTGGCGCGGCGGCATCTAGATTCACCACGTTGAGCGCGCGGTCGCCCGGCGCGGTGCGCCCGAGGCGATACTCAGCGATGTTGACGTAGTTGGCGCCGAGGATCGTGCCAACGCGCCCGATCACGCCCGGCATGTCCTTTGACGAGATCAGCAGCAGATGTCCCTCAGGCACCGCGTCCAATCTAAAGCCATCAATCTGCACCACGCGCGGCTCTTTGCCGCCAAATAGCACGCCTGCAATCGTGTGCATCTCTTTGTCGGTGCCGACGCGACAGCCGATCAGGTTGTTATATTCATTGTGTCCGAGATCGGGCGTCTGCGTGACTGTGATGTTGCGCTCTTGGGCGATGAATGGCGCATTGACATAGTTCACGCTGTCGCGCCCGAGCTGCGCGCCGAGCAAGCCACGCAACAGCGCCACCGTCAGCGCCTTGCCGTGCGGCTTGATCTCGTCGCCGCGGTACTCGATCTCGACGCGGCTAATGGGTCCATCAATGAGATTGGCTTGCAGCGCGCCCAGCTTCTCAGCCAGTGACAGATAGGGCTTGAGAATTGGCATCGCGGCGGGATCAATCGGCGGGAAATTGACCGCGTTGCGCACCTCACGCTCGTGCAATGCGTCGAGGATTTGCTCCGCCATCTGAATCGAAACATCGCGCTGTGCCTCCGCCGTGCTGGCGCCGAGGTGCGGTGTGACGACGACATTGGGCAGCTTGAGTAGCTCGATATCGCCGGGCGGCTCCTCCTCAAACACATCAATCGCCGCGCCCGCGATGTGTCCGCTCTTGAGTGCAACAATCAGCGCGTCCATGTCAATCAACGCGCCGCGCGCAACGTTGATGATGCGCGCGCCCTTCTTCATTTTTTGAATGGCATCTGCGCTGAGAATGCCCTTGCTGCCAGAAATGAGCGACGCGTGGAGCGTGACAAAATCACTCTGCGCAAGTAGCTCATCGAGCGAAGCGAGCTTGGCGCGTTGCATGCGCGCGGTCTCCTCGCTGACATATGGGTCATACGCCACAATCTCCATGCCAAAGGCTTGCGCGCGCTTCGCCACTTGCTGCCCGATTCGCCCAAAGCCGATGACTCCGAGCGTCTTGCCGCTGAGCTGCACGCCGGTAAATTTGCTGCGTTGCCATTCGAGCTTGTGCATACTGGCGTCGGCTTGCGGCACATTGCGCGCGAGTGCTAGCATCATGGCAATCGTATGCTCGCAGGTGGCGGTCGTGTTGGCTTGCGGTGTATTCATGACGATCACGCCGCGCCGCGTGGCTTCGTCCACGTCAATGGTGTCTACGCCGATGCCGGCGCGCCCGACCACGCGCAGCTTTGCGCCGCGCTCAAGCACCTCACGATCTACCTTTGTATCGCTGCGCACGATCAGCGCGTCATAGTCGCCGACCTGCGCGAGCAGATCGGCGCGCGACATTTTTTTGGCGAGATTGATCTCGATCTGCGGATCGGCTTTGAGTAGCTCTAAGCCAGCAGCCGACAGATCGTCAGGGATTAAAACTTTGTATTTCGCACTCATCGCGCGAGATTATAGAGGCGCGCGATTGTGCGTTGTATGTGATATGTGAATTGGAATCTGCGTATGTGTCTAACGCGCGTCGAGTATTTTGCGCGCATCCTCTAGCGACACGTGATTGCCATCGTCGTCGTTACGTGCTTCTTCAAGCAATAGCGCATCTTCTAGGTCTTCGAGCAATTCGATCATAGAGGTATATGTGACGTGCGACAACGCAACAAATTCGGGCGTATCGCCATTGCGCAAGACTTGCACATTGCGCGCGAGATTGAGCGCGCGCTCGATTTGTTGTGTATAGGATTGAATGGCTTGAGTTGTCATTTGTAAACCTCTCTGCGATGCAAAACGCGTTGCACAACAATTACTCGAATGATTATTTTATCTGCTTCGTTGTCGCGCCTTTCGATATCAAATAGCACGCGATAATCCCCTACGCGCAAGCGATATCCGTAGCCAAAATTTGTCAGTATCTTTACATCTGCTGATAATCCGTCACGCAAATCCGCAATCTTGTCAAGAATGCGTAATTTTGTGGCACGGTCTAGTTTGGTAAGGTCTTTTATCGCCCGCGTCGCAAATTCGACTTCGTTCACAAGGTCACATTATCACGTGTTACTTTGCTTATAGAGGCGCGCGATTGAGCGTTGTATGTGATATGCGAATTGCTCTACTGCCACGCCATCTCTTTGTCGTATTTGAGCGTGCGCGTTTCGGACTGTGTAATCACGCTATTGACGATCAACTGCCGATCAAAGAGGTGGCACAGGTTGTAGCCGCATGTGTCAGTGAGCCGCAAACCTTGTTGCGCGTCGGGTGCGATTCCCATAGCGATGCCGGGCGCGCTGCTGCAATACACCCCCGCAAACAGTCCGCTGTTGGCATAGTGGATGTGCCCGTGCAACATGCCGCAAATCTCATGCGCGTGTGGCGCGATCACTCGCGCGAGCGCGTCGGCGTTGCGCAGCTGATGTTTTTGGAATCGCGTCGTCGGGATCGGCAGCGGCGAATGATGCAAGGCGATGAGTGTGCGTCCGGCGTGTGCGGCGCTGAGTTGCGCGTCGAGCCATACGAGTTGCCGCGCGTCCAATTCGCCATACGTAAAGCCGGGCACATGCGTATCAAGCACAATCACGCGTACGTCACCGATGTGTTGCACGCCATAGCACGGCGCGTCGCCGTCGTTGCCCTTGATCGCCAAAAAGTCCGCCAACTGCGCACCAAACGCGCGCCGAAATGACGGACGGTCATCGTGGTTGCCGAGCGCGTAGATCAGCGGCACATGCACCTGCGCGAGTAGCGCTTTGAATCGCGCATAGCTGATGTCACATTCGATCTGATCAATGAGGTCGCCCGTCAGCAACATAAACTGCGGCGGCGTCTCGAGCTGTGCCACCGCCGCGAGCGTCTGCGCAAAGCGCGCCGCGCTGTCGAGCGTGTTGTAGGTTTGTCCGATGGGGCGGATATGGCTGTCAGACAGATGTGCAAATGTCAGCATGGTTTTGATTGTATGAGATGTGTTGGTGCGTCATTCTGAGGAGCAGAGCGACGAAGAATCTCTATAGTTGCAGTTTGTTGCTGTTGTATTTCACAGAGATTCTTCACTCCGCTCTACTTCATTCAGAATGAAATGACACAACTCAGCTATAAAACTGTATCACGCGCGCGAGCGACAGCACATCGTAAATCACTAGCAACGCGCAGATCGCCGCGAGCGCACCACGAAATTTGAACAACATCCACCAGCCGCTCGCCAACACAATCAACGTCAACGTAATCACCGGAAAAGTGTAGCGCGCAACCGGCACAAATAAATCGTAAAACAACGCAAACTCAATGCCGC
>CAZVQE010000053.1:3651-6837 GCA_964628875.1 uncultured Anaerolineae bacterium | reverse complement strand
GTGTAGCGCGCAACCGGCACAAATAAATCGTAAAACAACGCAAACTCAATGCCGCGTTGCCACGCCAGCGCCCACACAATGACAAGCGCGAGACCATACACGGCGACGATTCCGTGCGAGATTGCATTGCTCTTGGCAATCCTATTTTTGAATCGCAATGCAAACCCGATCAACCCAAGCAACGTCAGCAACAGCAATGGCGCGTACACAAACGGCTGCATCAAAAAGACATGCCCCCAGCCAAAGTACGCCCAAAATGATCGCGCCAGACTGACCGCCGCGAGGCGATAGTACCAGCCGGTCGTGCCGAGATCCATCAGCGAGCCAAAGGTCGCGGACGCCTGCGAGCCAAAGGCGGCGGTCGCCACGCGATCCGCCCACGAGCGCATCGTCAGCCAGCGTTGCTCGCCTGAGCCATTGCGCACGAGGTTGGTGAATGGACGCCCCGCCCATGTGCCGCTCTGCGCGGATGTGTCGCTAAATGCGGGCGCGTTTTGCGTCGTGGCGTAGTCGCCCTCGACCAACACAACGCCATCATAAAAAATCGTGAGCGGTGCGCCGACGACCGCCGAATCTACCGGCACAAGCCACACCGCCGCAAAAGCCACATTCTCACGAACAGGAAATGAAAACGCAAAAAACTGTGGTGTGTTGCTGATGGCGATGTCGCGGTACTCATACTGTCCGGCGTTTTTGTCGGCAAATGTGGGCGAGTGCACGCGCACCGTCTCAGCGCTCGACGACCAGACCCACGCGCCGAGCGTGACTGTTTTGCCGCGTAGATTTTGCGTGATGGCGAGCGGCAACGGCTGACGCGGACGTAGCTGATCGGTGCTGTAGTTGTTGACGAGGTTGGCGTTGACGGCGAGTGCGCGCGCGCCGACGGTGCCGTCGCTGGTGGGAATTTCATTTGCGGCTGAGCTACGATACCAATACGCCGCGCCGCTAATATTGAGCGACGCCACCGCGAGCGCAACGAGCGCGATTCCCATGACAGACCACGCCACACGCGGACGCGCGATGACAAACAAAAAAGTAACGACGCACAACGGCGCCGCCAGCAAGCCAGTTGTCTTGGTGGCGATGCTGAGCAAGGTCGCGCCGATGAGCGCGATGGCGCGGCGCAAGGTCAAGCCGCGCACAAAGATGCGCGCGACGCACACAAAAAATAGCGTAAACGTCGCAGTCACGCCGACGTCATCATTGACCGCCGTCATCAGGTCCACAAAGCTCGGAATCAACGCCATCAAGAGCGGCACAAACCAGCGCAGTGGATTGCCCTCGTGCGTCAGCTCGCGCACGAGCTGCGCCGCAAAAACAATCGTGAGCAGATAGATCAACAGCGAGGTGAGCCGCGCGGCGTGGAGCTGAGTCACGAGGTCGGTGTATCGCAGCGCACGTAGCGGCAGTGACACCAGCGAGTAATACAACGTGCGCTCGTTGGCTTGGTTGATGCCGATCCAGATATCGCCGCTGGGGTCTATCAGATTGGGGCGTGGCACCCGATCAAAAAAACGATGCTCGACCATCGAGGCGGCGATGGCGTAGCGCGCGCCCGTGTCGGTGTCGCCCTCATGCGGCAAACTGAGATCGGCGACCGAGCGATTTGCCAGCAGATGCGCAAACTCAAAATGCGTTGGCTCATCGTAGTGCTGCCACGGCGGCGCGATAAACACATACAGCAGACCATGCACCAGCGCAACCAGCAGCGTGAGCAGCAGACGTTTATCGCGGCGCAATGCAGACATCATGGATGCGGCGATTGTAATGCGCGCGGCACGGCGTAGAGCCGCACGCTGACGCCGTGCCAGTCGCGCGCATCGAGTCGTTGCAGATTTTGTTCGCACCATGCGCGGGTCATGCCGCGCGCGTCCCACATGGCGCTCTCGCTCTCGATCAGCCAGATGCGGGTGAATGGCGCGACGAGCGGGCGTAGGGTTGCATCAAACATTTCAGATGTCATGGCATTATTCGTGAATGGCGCTTCGAGCGAGGTGGGCGCCGCGCCGTAGTGCTCAAACGCAAAGTGTGTGTAGCCAATCTGAAAAAGATCGGCGTCATCAGGTTGCAATTGTGGGCGTACCCAAGCTGCGGCCTCACGCAGACTTGGACGCAGTGGCGTGATCCCATGCGCGAGGTTGCCCCAGATCAGCACAGACATCAGCAGTAACAAAGTTGCAAGTTCATAGTTCAAAGTTCGGAGTGGTCGAGGCGCTCCACCTCGAATCTCAAACGTGGAACTTGGAACCGAACTCCAAACTCCGAACTCCGAACTTGAAACTGCATTCGCAAAAAGCATGTAGAGTGCAGGCGCGCACCACAGTAGATAGCGCGGCTCAAACAGCGGCGCGCGCAACGAGATGAGATACAACATCAATATAGGCGCGAGCATCCATATCAGCAAGAGCGCAGTAACGCGGAGATTTTGGCGCGCGCGAAACAGCATCAACAATGGCACGAGCGCAACAAGCACGAGCAACCACACAAACTGAGCATCCAGCCCGAAAGGCACAAGCCCGTGTAAGCCAACTGTCCAATTCAACGCCAGCGTGCTGAGCATGACCCACAATGAATAAAACGTGTGGCCTGTTTGCGCGGTGTCGCGCACAAGCGGCAGTTGCCATTGCGCAAATGGCAGATACGCCGCGACACACAGTGCCATCGCCAACAATGCAAACACAATGCGCGAACGCGCGTGCGTTGAGCCAAAAAGCAACACTGCCGCGAATGCAATTGGCAAAAACAACGGACTGAGCAACTGCACAAAATAACTGGCGCCGACGCAAACGACGAACACAATGAGCCATATGGTTCCCTGAGTTCGCCGAAGGGAACGCGACAAGCTCACCTTCGGCAGGCCCAGGTAACGCAATACCACATACAGCGCGAGCACGAGCAACAGCGGCTGGAGCGTATACATCTTGCCCTCGGTGCTGTACCAAATCTCAACAGGCGAGAGCGCTATTAGCAACATGGCAATCTGTGCGATGTGTCGTGCGCCAAGTAGTCGCCGCGCTAATGTAAAAATCAACGCGACGAGCGCCACGCCGCACATGAGTGAAAAATAACGCAGGGTGAAATCATTGGCGCCGACCAACACAAACCAACCGCGCAACATCAAATGATAGAGAGCGCCATTCTCACCGATAGCGCCAAACTTAGCTAGCAGCTCAGGCAACGGCGCGA
>CAZVQE010000053.1:0-3551 GCA_964628875.1 uncultured Anaerolineae bacterium | reverse complement strand
GCGCCATTCTCACCGATAGCGCCAAACTTAGCTAGCAGCTCAGGCAACGGCGCGAGTGCAAATCGGATGCTGTCCACCTCGTCGCGCCACAGACTCTCGCGCAGGATAAATGCCGCGCGCGCCGCGAACGCCATTAGCAAAAGAGCGACTGAGATGAGCAATGGCTTTGCCCTTGATATCATCGTTTGCGATAATATCAGCAGCCCAATGGCAGACGTACTCCCGCCACACCACATCGAAGCCGAAGAAGCCGTGCTGGGATCATTGTTGATTGATCCCGCCGTCGCGCCGCGCATTGCCGCGTTTTTGCGCGCGGATGATTTTTACATCGTCAAAAACGGCTGGATCTACGACGCGGCAATCAAGATCGGCAACGACGCCGATCTGCTCACGGTGGCGGCTGAGCTGGCACGCAACAACTTGCTCGATGAGGTCGGCGGCGAGGCGTATCTGGCGCAGCTCATGGCAAGCGTGCCGACCGCGCTCAATGTAGAGGCGTATGGCAAATTGGTCGAAGACATGGCAATTCGCCGACGCATGTTGAACGCGGCGAGCGCCATTGCCAAAAATGCCTACGACACGACCAAAACCATCGGCGAGGTCATCGAGCACAGCGAAGCCTCCGTCTTTAGCGTCAGCGATCAGCGCATCGCCGGTCACATGGTGCCGATGCGCAAAGCGGTGGATGATTTTTTTCAGCGCATCGAGTATTTGCATGAGCATCGTGATGAGCCACTTGGCATCCCGACCGGTTTTCATGAGATGGATCGCGTGATGGGCGGCTTGCAAAAAGGCGATCTCGTGATCGTGGCGGCGCGTCCGGGCGTCGGCAAAACCTCGCTGATGCTCAACATGGCCTACAACGCGGCGCATCGCTATCGTCAGCGCGTGGCGGTCTTTAGCCTTGAGATGGGCAACGAGCAGTTGGTGCAACGTTTTGCGGCGACCGAGACTGGCATCGAGAGCCAACGATTGCGCACAGGCAATTTGAATGAAGACGAGTGGGCGAAGCTGACGCAGATTTGTCAGCAGATGTATGAGCTGCCAATATTTTTGGATGACACGCCGTCGTTGTCACCGCTTGATCTGCGGGTCAAGGCGCGTCGCATCTATCAAGAGTATGGGCTCGATCTGATCATTGTGGATTATTTACAGTTGATGCAGGGCGAGGGCGGGAATGCAGGTCGCAACGAGAATCGCGTGCAGGAGATCAGCTACATCTCTCGCGCGCTCAAGCAGATTGCGCGTGAATTGAAAGTGCCGTTGATTGCCGGTAGCCAGCTTAGCCGCGTGGTCGAGCAACGCAGCGACAAACGCCCGATGCTGAGTGATCTGCGTGAGAGCGGCAGCATCGAGCAAGATGCTGACATTGTGTCGTTTATTTATCGTGACGACATGTACAACCCAGATACTGAGTTTAAAAATATCGCCGAAGTCATCATTGGCAAAAACCGCAATGGGCCGACAGGCAAGGTTGACCTATTTTTTGATAAGTCGTTGACGGCTTTTCGCAACCTATCGCGTGAACGTGTGGATGTGAATAAGTAAACACGTTGTACGTTTGACTTTCTATTACCCCGATGTCCATTGACACATTTATCGCCAACGCGCTCGCGCAAGTGGATGACCTGAGCGAGCTCAAGGTCTGCGTCGTGGCGTTGCGACTGCTGGAACAAAAACAATCGCTCACGGCGCATGTGACGTTTGATGATCTGGCAAATCACGCCGCGCTCCGCGATGGGCTCGGGTTTCCATTTCACCTAAAGCTGGAGAGCGCGCTGAGATATGCAGTGGCACGTGGCACATTGCTGGCTAGCAGCGATGAGTTGCGCACGGCAAAGATATTTGCAAACAACGCGCAATCGTTGGCGCTGCTAGATCAGATTCACCAAAATGCGCAACTGCCCGATGCAGACACGCTCATCAACGCAGATATAGACGCGGTCGCCAATGAGATCGCCAAGCTGGAGGCGCTACAGGTGGCGGCGCTCAGCGATGAGGAGCGCGAGCTGGTGGGTGAATGGCGCGCGCGCGGATATACGCGCGATGAGCTATTGGCGGCGGTGCGTACGTCACTCAAAACGCCGCGTCGCAGCAGCGCACCGCCGCGCACACTCAAAGATTGCGCGCGTCAGCTCACCGCACATGCGCCAAAGCAACCGAGTGACTATGAGCGCGCGGTAATCCGCAAAGAAGCCAAACACGCAGCACATAGTCGCGTCGTCGCATTTAGAGATGTGTTTGAGCGTCTGCCAAACGGACGTGAGTTTCAGGTGGTTGAGACGGCCGTGACGATGTATGGTGAGCGCGATACGTTTGCGGCGCTGCAACGGGTGAAACGTGTCGAGGATTTGATGGGCGTGCTCGATGAGCAACACGCCGCCGAAATGACTGAAACGCGCGAGCAACTCAAGCCAGAATTGGATGTAAAGCAAGTGTTGAGGTTGTATGAGCAAACATTTGGAATGCCGCCGACTGCAATGATGCCCGATGAGATCCGTGAGCTGATGCGTGACAACGATCTATTTAAAAATCTTGACAATTGGCAAACCGCATTTGAGCATGCGCATGCGCGTGACGCAAAAGGTTGGGGCAACTATCTGCTCAAGATTTTGCGGAATCCATCGCCGAGCATTTTTACACCTGAGCCAATCAACGACATTGCGCGCGCGGCATTTGAGCAGTTTCGTAAGCGCGTCGGACGACTGGATGCTTTGGTCGCGCGTGAGGTCAACGAAGCGGCGCAAACGGTCACTGACACAGCGCGCTGGATGGCGGCATTTGATACCGCCGCGCGCGCAAATGCGCTAAACTGGAATTACATCAAAAAAGTGCTGACAAATCCATCAGCGCCAAAACAACCGTATGGCAAACAAACCATCCGCAATGAAAAAGGCTACAACCGCGCCGCGCGACGCGAGCAAGAGCAATACACCGACGAACAACGCACGGCGGCTCGAGAGCGCGCTAAGCAGCGCCTTGAAACCAAAAAGCAAAATAGCGGCAGTTCCAATTCTCCAAAATCAAACTGACCGTGTGAAACCGCGCAATGGCGATGCAGATTGCGACTATTGCGGCAATATGCGCTTTGTCATTGGTGTGGATGGTCAGCGCAAACCCTGCCCTAAGTGCGACGTAGCGCAACGCTGGAAGATAGAGTCGCTCACTGCTTTTTCGTCACGCAGCACACTGACCAAGGATCAAACTTTTCTAAATTACAAAACGAGCTTCGACAAAAACGAAGATGTGTTTTTGGTCGAGAGTCTGCAAGAGGCAGAGGAATTTGCCAATCATCCGGACGGAAAATGGCTGGTGATCTGGGGCGAGCGCGGCGTTGGCAAGAGCCATCTATGCGCGGCGGTGAATAATCATTTGACTTACAGCGGGATCGCTTCATTGTTTATCACAATGCCTGATTTGTTGGCGGCTCTGCGTCAGGCGATGGATCTGCAAGTGAACACTGAGCAGGAGAGCTATAGCGGGCGCATGAACGTATTTAAAAACGCGCCGATCTTGATTTTGGATGATCTCGGCGCGGAGACCAGCAGCGC
>CAZVQE010000052.1:0-11658 GCA_964628875.1 uncultured Anaerolineae bacterium | reverse complement strand
CATGATTAACTGAATGAAAAAATCTAACTACCTGCTGTCGCTCGGTTGCTCCAAAAACACGGTGGACTCCGACAGCATCGCCCAACTGCTCAACTCAAACGGCTACACCGGCACCGACGAAGCCAAACGCGCCGATGTATTGATTGTCAATACATGTGGCTTTATCGGACCCGCGCGCGAAGAATCTATCAACAGCCTGCGCGAGCTCGCCGCAAAGAAACGCAAAGGGCAGCAGCTCATCGCAGCCGGCTGTCTATCGCAGCTATGGGGCCCGCGTCTGGCGCAGACGGTCAATGGCTTGGATGGCGTCATCGGCACGCGCCGTTGGATGGACATCGTCGAATTTATCGAAAGCGTGCGCGGCCGCGCCAAGCCTGAGCCGCTCTATCATTTGCCGACCGACGCACTGACCGTCGGCAACGACGAACACGGCGCGCGTCGCATCTCAAAACAGGGCGTCAGCGCCTATCTCAAAATCGCCGATGGCTGCCGCCGCCCATGCGCGTTTTGCACCATTCCAACGATCAAAGGCACGATGCGCAGCCGCCCGCGCGAGGTCATCCTGAGCGAGGCGCGCGCGCTGGCGAGCGAGGGCGTGCGTGAGCTAGTGCTGATCGCGCAGGACTTGACCGACTACGGCAGCGATATCGGGCTACGCGATGGTCTGGCGAATTTGGTCACAGAGCTGTGTGGCATCGAGCGATTGGATTGGATTCGATTGATGTACGCCTACCCCGGCGCAGTGACAGATCAGCTGATCGAGGTCATGGCGACGCAACCCAAAGTCGTCAAATACCTCGACATTCCATTGCAGCACGGCGACCCGTCTGTGCTACGTCGTATGCGCCGCCCCAGCAACATTGATTGGGTGCACCGCACTATCGGCAAAATGCGAACCGCGATACCCGACCTATGCGTGCGCACGACCTACATCGTCGGCTATCCGGGCGAGACCGACGCCGAGTTTGACAATTTGGTGAGCTTCACACGTGAGATGCAGTTTGACCGCGTCGGCGTATTTACGTATTCCTACGAGGCGGATTCGCCGAGCGGCGCGCTACCCGATCAAGTGCCTGAGGACGTCAAAGAGCAACGTCGTGACGCGCTAATGCAGGTGCAACAGCAAATCTCACTTGTGCGCAATCAGCAATTCGTCGGCAAAACGATGACCACCCTGATCGAGGGTCATGACCGCGACAACGAGATGAGCGTCGGGCGCACCTATCGCGACGCGCCTGAGGTAGATGGACTCGTCATCATCGAGGGTCACGTGCCTGTCGGCGAGATGGTGCCAGTCAAAATCAACGGCGCACTTGAGTACGATCTGACCGGCAGCGTGCAAATCGAACAGCCACAGATCGTTTTGTAGTTACTATGATACAATTGCACTAACTATGACATTGACGCGCTCACACGCTCACGATGAAGCAGGGATGGCACAAGAGGCACAAGAGCTGATTGCGAACATTTTGGCGCGTGGCTTTGTCAGTCTTGCCGTAGCTTCAAAAGAGACCGGCGTTCCACTCTCAACATTGGCTCACGCGGTTCGCGCTGGTCGAGTGCCAGCTGTCAAAGTGCTGAATAATCGTTGGTTTGTGCGTCCATCAGCGGTGCGGATCGAGTTTCAAGACGCTGGCACTGTAAGCGCCAAAGACACACTCCAAGCATTGGTTCAACGCGGCTTGATCTCACCACAAACTAAGATTCGCCGCCCAAATGCAAAGCGTGCAATTAAAGCAGTGGCGATTGGTGGGAAATCCATTGTCCAAGAGCTACAAGAAGGCAGACGCTGAAATGAATTGCTACCTTGATACCAGCGCGTTGCTTAAGCTATATGTCGCCGAAAATGGCACGCAAAGCACACGCGAAGTGTATGAGCGTAGCGAATTTGTGTGTATTGCGCGCATTGCGGCGGTTGAGTTTGTAGCGGCGATTGCGCGGCGTATGAAGATTGCGCATAATCTCGCACCTGAGCTACGTGAAATAATACGCCAATTTAAGCACGATTTGTTGAATGACACGTTTTTAGTTTTTGAGATGGATGCGAGGATGGCAGACCAAGCCATGAGCCTCGCACAAAGGCATCAACTACGCGGATATGATGCAGTACAGTTAGCGACTGGCGTCAGCGCAAAAAAGTTTTTTGATTCGCAAGGCAACTCTGAGTTTAGTTTTGTGTGTGCCGATCATGAGCTAAATGTAGCTGCGATTGCCGAGAAACTACACGTGTTTGCCGTTTGAATTTGGAGTGAATTTATTTTGACTGAACTAAATCGTGACGCGCTCAATAATGCTTTGCTCTTCGCGCGCCAGATCACACGCGATGCCGCGCAACGCCTCAAGCAACAACGCGGCAAGATCAGCGCGTCATTCAAACATGATGGCTCATTTGTCACACAGTTTGACATTGACACCGATCACGCGCTGACGCAGGCGATCCGCGCGCGCTATCCGTCGCATGGCGTGCTGTCTGAGGAGCAAGACAAAATCTACAAAGGCGAAGAATGGTGCTGGGTGATTGATCCGATTGACGGCACGACCAATTTCACGTGGGGCTTTCCGTTGTGGGGCGTGTTGGTTGGCTTGTTGCATCACGGGCAACCCGTCATCGGCGTGGCTGATTTTCCGCTGGTGGATGAGCATTATCACGCGGCTATTGGACACGGCGCTTTTCTCAATGATGAGCCGATTACAGCGATGCAAATTGATGAGCTGCACCCTTCGCAGCTATTTGCCACCTGCTCACGGGCTGTCAAACGTGCCAATGTCAAGTTTGAACTCAAGACGCGCATCGCCGGCACGACCGGCTACGATCTTGCACAGCTTGCATGTGGCGTGGTCGTCGGTGCGTTTAATTTGTCAGTGCATGTGTGGGATGTTGCTGCGTTGTGGCCCCTGCTGGCAGAATCTGGCGCGCAGGTGAAGACGACCTGCGCTGACGGTTTGTTTCCGCTCAAACGTGATGTGGACTACGCCGCGATTGAGTTTAGCGTGTTGGGCGGCTGCAATGCGCACGTGCTGTCTAGACTGAGTGAAAAAACAAAAGACGTTTTGCCGATGCTAAGCTAAGAAATCCAAATTGTTGTCATCCTAAACGGGGCAAAGCGAAGTGAAAAATCTTCAACACACTGAGTGACGTGTTGGTGATTCTTCGG
The DNA here is from genome assembly GCA_964628875.1 of uncultured Anaerolineae bacterium. GTDB lineage: Bacteria > Chloroflexota > Anaerolineae > J036 > Brachytrichaceae > AQU-03. The sequence goes on along the minus strand of CAZVQE010000052.1, from coordinate 8,503 downwards.
CTCTTTGAGCCTCAGAATGACAGTTGCACTTTCCTCACAAATTTACCTTACATACGTCAGCACGGGCAACAAGCTATTATCGCTGATAAAAATCGGCGACCGTGCGCGTACACCCTCTCGCGCCACCACACCGCCAAAGCCAATAAACGTATCTACCGCGCCCGCAGCCGCGAGATCGCTCGACCCATCGCCGATAAGCGTCGCGCGTCGCCCAGCCTGACGCAATTTGCCAATCAACTCGGCTTTGCCATTTTGAGTCGTCAGCAGACCATGCACATAGTCTTTGTAGATTCCGTTAGCTTGATAAATGAGTTCTACAGCGTGGATACGTTCGCGCGGCACACCGAGCCATTCGCCAAACGGCGCAACCGCATCAAACAAACCACCGCTGATGATAAAAACGTGTGCGCCGCGCGCGTGTAGTTTGCCGATAACCTCGCGCGCATGCGGCACTACAGCATCTTGATACATGCGCGCGACGCGCTGCAGATCGGCGCGCGTCGGCTGGATCAGCGTCAGTCGTTTGCCATACACCGCTTGCAATGGAATTTGCCCATTCATAGCGGCATCGGTCATTGCTGCAACCTCATCCGCCATGCCTTTCATACGCGCCAGTTCATCAATGCCTTCGATGGCTGAGAGTGTGCTATCACAATCAAAAAAAACATCGTGCATCATATTTCATCGCCAAAATTTTTTCAGCAAACTCTGATCTTTTATTCAAGCAAGATTCAGCTTTGCGCGTTACATTATGCACAGTTCATGGGTTTCCTCCTATTGGATGAACAAGAGAGCTAACGGCGGTGGCTCTCTTGTTCTATTTTTCGCGCGGGGTTATGCGGCTTTTTGATTTGCTCAAAATGCTGTGATATATTGCGCGATGTGGTCGGCATGTGACTACACAACTGAATAGCTATCTTTCTACAATGGAGGTGGTGCAAATTTATGAGTAGTCCGAAACAAAGCGCTGTAGCACCCCTCCGAACTTCGGTTCGGTAGATTGCTACAGCGCAGTGAGACGGCGAGACTAAACCTCTCGCCGTTTTGCTTTTTCATGCGCGCCGAGCAACTAACGCTGCTTTTGGCTATTGACGCGTTTCACGTCAAACACGTGTTTGATCTGACGCAGTTTCGACATGATGGCGTTGACGTTGTCTTTGTTGGTCAGCTCGATCTTGACCCAAATATGCGTCTCGCCAATCGTCGGGTCGCGGCTGACCAGCGCAAAATCTACGATGTTTATTTTTTGACCCGACAAGACGCCGGTGATTTCATTAATCAGACCCGGGCGATCTGCAGACATGATGGCAAATTGCACCGGATAGTATTCTTCGCCCTCGCCTTCGCCGACATAGGACACCTCAATCAATCGGTCGGGGTCCGCGTTCAATACATTGGTGCAATTCATCCGGTGCACCTTGACGCCTTGCCCGCGCGTGATATAGCCGATGACCGGATCGGTGCGTGTCGGACGGCAACATGTCGCTGGCACAGCATACACATCATGCACGCCTTGCACACAAAATCCGGCTCGACCTGCTTTGCTGGGCGCAGTGATCGCGCGCTTAAAAAAGTCGGGGACGATGAGGTTGGCAAATGAGCGCTCGCTGCGTTCACGATCACGGCGGCGTTCTTCCTCCATGATGCGCGCGCTGATACTCGGCATCGTGACCGTGCCCCAGCCTACCTTCTCCAAAAAGTCCTCGGGCTTATCCTGATCAACTTTAAAGAGCTTGTAAACGTCATCGAGCTTCATCCAACTCGCTACGTTGAGTCGCTTCATCTCGCGCTCAATCGCTTCCTTGCCGCCAGTGATGTTTTGCTCGCGGTCTTGTCGGCGAAACCACTGCTTGACTTTGTTGCGCGCGCTGACTGTGACTAAATAGGAATCCTCTTGCAGCCAGTCACGACTAGGTGTTGCGTCTTGGCGTGTGATGACATCAATCTGATCGTCATTTTTGAGGCGATATGTAATCGCCTGAAAAGTGCCATTCACCCGCGCGCCTCGACATTTATAGCCTAGCTCAGTGTGAATATGAAAAGCAAAATCCAAAACAGTCGAACCGACCGGCAACTCAACCGCTTTGCCTTTTGGCGTAAAACAGAAGATGTGATCGTCGCCAGCATCTTTGACTGCCATCTCGATGACATCGCTGGCTTCGTTGTCTTCGCTGCTCAATGCGCGAATCGCCTCGCGCCAGTTATCCAGATAGCGTTGATATGAATCTGTCAGCGCCGCTTTTTCTTTATACAGCCAGTGCGCCGCGACGCCAAATTCGGCGGATTTGTGCATGCTGTTTGTGCGAATCTGCACTTCGAGCGATTTGCCATCGCCTGCGATCACAGCAGTGTGCAGGCTCTGATAGTGATTGTCTTTTGGCTTTGCAATGTAATCGTCAAACTCGGCGCCCAATGGCTTCCATAGACGATGCACAACAAACAACACGTTGTAACACTGCATCTCGCCCAGCGCGCGTAGTTGAGATTCACGTTGCTCGCTCGACACATCACTGCTCGCAGTTTGACCCATAGCCGGCATCGTCGCGCGTAATGCAGATTCATTGGCATCATCAATAATCACGCGAATCGCGCGCAAGTCCATAATCTGATCAAAGGTGCATTTTTTGCGCTGCATCTTGCGATAGATGCTGTAAATTTGTTTTGCGCGGCCAGTGATCTCGACGTTAAAAATGTTTTGTTCAGCCAGCGCATTTCGCAACACTCTGATTTGTTCATCCACACTCGCATTGCGTTCTTGCGCGCCTTCTTCGAGTCGCTGCGCCAAATCGTGATACACCTCAGGGTAGCCATAGCGAAACCCCAATTCTTCGAGCTGTTGTTTCCACTCCCAGATACCGAGCCGATTTGCCAACGGCGCGTAAATCTCCAATGTCTCTCGCGCGATGCGTTTTTGCTTTTCAGGTTTGAGCGCCTCCAGCGTCTCCATGTTGTGTAATCGGTCTGCCAGCTTAATTAACACAACCCGCACATCTTTGGCGGTGCCGAGCAACATCTTGCGCAGCGATTCCAATTGCCGATCCGTCGGGCGATTGTTGCGATCTATCAGTTCATTAGGCAGCGCCTCGCGTTTGCTGAGCTTTGTGACCGAGTCCACTAATGTGGTGACTTCCTCGCCAAATTCAGCTTGGAGCGCATCTTTGGTGACGCCTGTGTCTTCAATGACATCATGCATGAGCGCCGCCGCGACCGTCGCTGCATCCATATTGAGGCAGGCTAGCTTTGCCGCCACTTTGAGCGGGTGGGTGATGTAGGCTTCCCCCGACGTTCGGCGTTGGTCACCATGCGCTTGCTCAGCCACCGTATAGGCGCGTTCAATAGTCCGCAGAGATGCCTCATCGCATCGCGGAGCCATCAGGCGCAATAATTCGTCTAATGTATTTGCGCCACACGTCTCGGGGTTTGTCTTGTCGTCCAAAATATCACTGTGATTTAATGTGAGCTGCGCACTAACGCGCGAACGAAATGATGTTAAGGCATTATACTTAGCTCACTCTTTTTCAGGAAAGTTTATGGCTGATCTCAATAAGACAATTTCCGCTCTTTCTTCGGGCGATGCAGTGCGTGACATTCTTGCGGCGCCGTTGATTGCATTTTGCAATGAGCGCTTTGCGCGCCTCGACCGCGAGGGCGAGCGCCTCCAACAAGAACTGCGCAATTCAAACGACAACATGTCCCGCGAGATGGCAAATCTCACTCGCATGCGTGAAGAAACCGAGCGACAAATCCAATTCTCAGACGATCAGCTCAAGCTGGAGCTACAGCGCACCGTCAGCGGACTCGGCAGCGATAAGGTAGATAGCGATCAATTTGCTGATCGCATCTCCAATTTGGCAAAGTATCTACAAGGCAAGGAAGCGGAAGTGCCACAGATTGCGATGCCTCAAGCTCCGACGATCAAACCGCAAGCGTCACTCGCAGCGCGCCCGACTCCAGTCACGCCCGCAAAGGTTGAAGTGGTCGAGCCTGCAACGCTACAAACACAACAACAAGTCGTGGCGGTAAAAACATCCGTCGAAGTGCTAGTCGCAAACTCTGAGCAAACAAAAGTTGCTCCAACGCCGCATGAGACGATTGTTGTGACCCAGCCCGCAGCCAGCGAGCCACATAAGCCATTGCCACACGAGCCAACACTCAACGAAGTCGTCGAGGCGCAGGAAATAGCGCGTCCCGCAACGACCAATTTGCCGCCGCGCCCGCGCACGATGGGCAATGTGCCACTTAATACAAGCACAACCACCCCGCGCGTCGCCGTTCAACGTCCGGATAGCGAAGACGCTGATCTACCTGAGGGTGCGCAACGCGTGCGCTCGGTGACCACGCGCCTGCTCAAGATGCTCGGCGTCGAAGAAGAGAATGCCGAAAACGACAAGTAACCAACTGAGGAGTAAACGACCATGTCAGATGTGATTCAATTAGACGAAAGTAAGGATCAAAAAGCACAAGGGCTAGACGCTGTGCGCGATGTTGTGCTAGGTCCGATTATTGCGCACTATCAACAGCGCTTTGTGGCAGCCGAACAAAACAACGAACGACTGCAACAAGAAATTAACCGCTTGAATTCGTTGTTGGCAGATCAAGTGAGCGAGCAAAAATCACGCATCGCCGATCTGCGCCAACAGAGCCAACTGTCAGACGACCAAGTGCGCGCCGAGCTTATCCGCGTGTCGCGCGAGTTGGCATCAAACAAAGTAGATCGCACGCGACTCGGTCAAAGCCTCATGGAGCTTGCCAATCAACTCAAAGGTGAGTCAGGCAACTAAGGTTTAGCTCATCGCAACATTTTTTAAGGGCGGACTTCGTGTCCGCCTTTTTGTATGTCACACAAACGCTGGCTTCTTGCGATTTATATCGTCATCGTAGCCATTGCCACATTCACGCGGCTGCATCAGCTCGGCGACAAAGGCATTTGGCTCGACGAGGGGTTTAGCTATATTGACGCGCGAGCGCCGATGCGCGAGATGCTGCAACAACGCACCGCGAGCGCCGACAACCCGCCGTTGTATTTTGCCTTGGCGCACATGACGCTCAAGATCGCCGACACCGACGCGATGTTGCGCCTGCCATCGGCGCTTGCCGACATCGGCAGTCTGATTGTGCTAATGGCGCTCGCCGCGCGCTTGTTTAACGCGCCAACAGCAATACTCACAGGCGTGCTGTATGCGCTGTCTCCGATGGCAGTCCAATTCGCCCAAGAGGCGCGCCCCTATGCACTGCTCAATCTATTTGACGCTGCCACGCTCTGGCTAACGTGGGAGCTGGCGCGCGCATCAACAAAGCGCAATCAGCTCATCGCAGGCGGCGCGCTATTTATCTCAGTGTTTGGTGGGTTGCTCAGCTCGTATTTGTCGCTGTTTATTTTGCCTGCGGTTGTGCTTTGGTTTGTGCTGGATGTGCGCAATGACTTAGATGCCGTGCGGCGCAAACGCGCGTTTGTTTTATTGGGCGCGCTGCTGATGGGAATTGCACTCTTTGCGTGGCTCAGCGGCAATCATCCATTTACAAATGCGCTAGCGCTACGCAACGCACCGCGCAACAACACATTTGATTTGTCGCCGTTGCTCGGCGCATGGGACTGGGCAAATCTCTACAACAACGCCATCGCAAAAACGATCAGCGCAATTTTGCTGACGTTGAGCTTTGTGTTGTCACTGATAAACCGCCGACATCGCGCCAATTTGCGGTTACTGTGGATCGCTGTGTTGTCGTGTTGTCTGATTATTTTGCTCAGCGCGCCGCCCATTTACAGCCGCTACTTTGTGATTGTGCTGCCAGCAGTGTGTGTGCTAATTGGTCACGCACTGGCAAGCCTCATTGATATGCTGCGGCGTCGCTCGATGTTGGCACACAATGCTGTGCTCGGCGTTTGCGCGGGCGCGCTTGCCATTTGCCAGATTGCGCCGCTACAAAGTAACTACAACGGCGAGCGCGGTTTTGCGCGCGACAAACCGCAGTGGCATGCGGCGATTCAATTTATCAATTCGCGTCGCGCGACGGATCAGGTGATTTTGTCCGCCGACGCCGAAACCTACACAACGTTGAGCCGCTACATGCCAAGCATCAGGCTCGCATCGCGCGATGATCTATATGCACATTTGCGGCGCGGCGAGCGCGGCTATCTGGTGGCATACACACCGAGCGCGTACGCCATTCCGCCCTATATCAGCGACATCAATAGCAGCACGCGCATCTTTGGCGATTTATTCGTCGCGCCATTCAACATGCCAAACTAACATTTGCCAAATTTCGATTCCTCTATACACTGTGTAAATGAAAATCCTGCTTGGCATCTTGCGCTGTGCGGTTGCTTTTCCAACGATTGCTATTGGCTCAATACTGATTTTGCTGGTCAATCTGCTGCCGATCAAAATCAAAGGCATCGGTCTCGGACCGTGGATGTGCACGTTGATCGCGCGGCTTGCCATGTTTGTGTTCGGCATTCAATATCGTTGCGCTGATCCGCAAAAAATCTTGGCGCACACGGGCATCGTGTTGGCAAATCACTGCACATTCTTTGACATCCTGATGTTAATTTGCGTGATGCCAATGCGCTTTCTCAGCGCGCTCGAAAATAAATCATGGCCCTTCATCGGCTGGGTCGCGGTCGCCATTGGCACGGTGTTTGTAGATCGCGGCAACAAAGAGTCGCGCAACGCTGCGCGCGAAGCCATCGTCCGCGCGCCAAAGTTTCCGCCGGTTGTGTTGTTTCCCGAAGGCGGCATCAGTCCGCCACACACATTGCGCCCATTTCGCTACGGTTCATTTGAGGTGGTTGTCGAGAGCCAATGCGCCTATCTGCCCGTCACGATCAAATACGAGCCACAAGAGATCATCGCTTGGCAACACCCTGAGTCGTTCTTTAGCGCATTTTGGCGCACTGCCTCATATCCAAAAACGATCCGCGCAACGGTGACGCCGCTCGAGGCGGTGCACCCAACGCCGCAAGATGACATCAAGGCGCTGACCGTGCAAACGCATCGCGCGATGGCAGACTCACTGGGCTTTGAGCGACAGATGTGAGAGTGAGTTGAAAGTTGAAAGTTAAAAGCAATAAGTGGATCAGCTAACCTCATTGCTCGCTACTCGTTACTCATAGCTCGACGATCCCGTTTGGCGTGTTGAGGCGCGCGCGTACTTGTGGAATGGCGCTCGCGCTCACCTCGATCTGCGCAAGCCCCACAGAATGCAGCGCATGTCGCGCGACATCGGGTTGAGGGTGTGTCACGCGCAACGACATTAGCTCACAGCCCGATTCCACCAAACGCTCGGTCGGATGACCGCCGCGCTGCCACTGGATCAACGTCGGCACGACGCCGCCCATCGGCAACTTGCCATCATCCGGAATCGTGATGAGCCACTCAAATGCGCCACGCGCCATCGGCGTGATTGCGCCGAGCGGCGTAGCGCATTGCGCAACAGCAGCGTAGATGTCATCAGTGCGCGCGACAAAATGAATCAATCGCGGCGCGCTTACGTTCCAATTGTCAAGATCAAACCAGCGCGGACGCGACGGTGCGAGCGCATGTGGATCAATCGCAATCACCTCAAGATAGGCGCGCGCACCCAGCCGCAGCAAACGATTGTGCGTGCCCATGCGTTCGTGTTTGCCGCCGATCTGCGTGCTGACGCCGAGCCGTTGCCGCACATACGCTTCGCCTTCGTCGAGGGTTGCCGCCGCGATCACGAGATGATCTAGTTCGACCTGCGCCATAGTGGCGCCATCTTACAGCGTAAAATAGCGCGCATGGCTCTAACACCGATTCATGGGTTGTGGTTCGAGGATTACGCGGTTGGCAATGTGGCTGTATCGCAGTCGCGCACTGTCACCGAAGCTGACATCGTCAATTTCGCAGGTATCTCTGGCGATTACAACGAGATTCACACCAGCGAGACCTACTCAAACAAAGATCGCTTTGGCAAGCGCATCGCGCATGGCATGTTGGGACTGAGCATTGCCACAGGCTTGGCGGCGCAGATGGGATTTATGCGCTATACGGTAGATGCTTTTCGTGGCTTGGAATGGGAGTTCACCGCGCCCATTTACATCGGTGACACGATTCACGTCGAACTCGAAGTAACCGAACTCAAAGCCGTGCCACGACTGGGTACAGGACGCGTCGTGTTTAAAGTGGCGATCAAAAATCAAAACGATGTGGTCGCACAGCGCGGCGTATGGTCGTTGTTGGTGAAGCTGAAGCCGACGGATAGCAAATGAAACTCGTTTGTTCGTTGAGCCTGTCGAAACGAACAAACTGCAAACGCTAATCCGGCTCGGTGCTAAATTTCAACGGATAGCCCTCAAGCCGCGCCGCAAACATGCCCTTGCGCGCGAGTGACTCGGCTTCGCTTTGCGGACGCACAACGACGACACATTTGCCGTAAATGTGTGTGACCCACGCGATGACCTCAGCCTCTTCGGAGGTCTTAGCAAACAGCGTCTGCATTAGTCGCTCGACAAACTCAAATGTCGTGACATGATCGTTGT
>CAZVQE010000051.1:0-11688 GCA_964628875.1 uncultured Anaerolineae bacterium | reverse complement strand
TGTAGCCCAGCGCTGGCGCGAGCTTGAGCAAGCTGTCGCGCGTGATGCCCGGCAAGATCGTGCCACTGAGTTCGGGCGTGACAATATGCGGCTTGGCGCCGCCATATACAAAGGCAATATTCATCGCGCCGACTTCTTCGACGTAGCGGCGCTCCACACCATCCAGCCACAACACTTGTTGATAGCCCTTTGCGCGCACTTCTTCGCCGACGATGAGGCTGGCGGCGTAGTTGCCGCCGCATTTTGCGTCACCCGTGCCGCCACGCACGGCGCGCACATATTCATCAGAGATAAATACAGAAACCGGATTAAAGCCCGACGCAAAGTACGCGCCCACTGGACCCACAATGATGTAATGCAAAAAGCTGCTGCTGGCATGTACACCCAGCGCGCCTTCGGTAGCGATCATGGTCGGGCGAATGTAGAGCGATTCGCCGTCGCCGTTAGGCACCCATTTGTGCTCCAGTTTGACGAGCTGTAGCATCGCCTCGACATGCGCCTCAGGGTCAGTCTGTGCCATCGCCATGCGCTTGGCGCTGCGATTAAATCGAGCCGCGTTTTCCCACGGACGAAACAAGTTGATATTGCCATCGGGCCGGCGGTAGGCTTTTGTCCCCTCAAAAATCTCTTGTGCGTAATGAAAAACCGCCGTGGCTGGATCAAGCGAAATCGGCGCATACGGTCCAATCTTCGCATCATGCCACCCTTTGTCCGCCGTCCAAATTTGGGTAAACATGCGGTCACTAAACACTTGCCCGAAGCCAAGTTTGGCTGGCAGGGCCCGCTCAACGAGATTTGTTAGAGGTTCGATTTTGATATTCATGGCTCACCGACCTACCATGCGCAACATGGCGCGCGGCAAATGGAGTGCGTTATTCTCTCACAAGGACATCCACCAGCGCGGTGTATTTGCCGCCGCCCGCATCTTGAAAAATCGCGGTGCGGCTGGCAGTGAGCAACACGCGACCACCATCAAATGTCAACGCCAAATCTTGCGCGCGCTGACCCGTGACAAACTCGCGCGCCATCAATTTACCACCTTGCGTAAACACAGTCACCGACGCGTCACGCCAGCGCACATACATCGTTTTGCCGAGCGCGAGCACACTGCCCGACGGATACCAGGTGTGTTTGCGTTTGTCACCGCTTTCGTACTCTACATTCACACAGGCGCCTGCGGGCAAAGACGCTACGGCGGCAGGTCGCGCGCCACGTTTGATCCAGTCAGAGTACGACACGGTGGCACAGTTGGATTCGGCAGGAGCACGCGTGACTTGCAAATCGGGCGCCGCCTTAGGTTGCTGCGTCAGCGCAATGGGGCGTGCGGTTGGCACGAGTATTTTGGGTGGAATGGGTGTTTCAGTCGGCGCGAGCTCTATTTGCTGCGTGATCTCAAGCAATTTGCCGTCGCGGTCGCGCTCGGTACGCAGCACGTAGTCGCCAAATTTGCAACCGCCGCTCGACATGTCGCGCACATGCGCCTCGACCGTCAGCCTCGTCGTTGCATTGACTTGTAATGGAACCTCAACGACCAACGTCTCGCTGCTAATCACCGTTGTTGAGGCAGGTGAGGTGGCCGTCACCGTCACGCGGTCGCCGTTGCCAATATTAATTTTGATCGTCTGCGTGAGTAGGTTGGTCGGTGACTTCACCGCCGCCACGTAAAACAACTCGGGCGTTGCCTGCGGGCACAGCGTTGGCACACTTGTGCTGACTACCGTCGGCAATGTGATCTGAGTTGGCGTATTGCTTGCGTTGGCTTCAAGTGTTGGCGCGGGCGTGTTGATGCGCACCGGCGGCAAGGTCGGTGTCGCTGCGCATGCACTCAGCGCGAGCGCCATTAACACGCCCCAAAAGCTACGCATCTGTTTTAGTTGATCGTAGGTGGCTGATAGCCGACAGCTGACTGCCATCAGCTACCTACTATCGGCAAATAACTACAGTCTCTCAATCACGGCTTGTCCCATCTCTTTAGTGCCGATGACGCGTGTGCCCTCAGACTTGATGTCGCCGCAGCGCAAGCCATCGGCAAGCACGCGATTGACAGCTTGCTCGATACGATCCGCCTCAGCGTGCATGCCAAACGACCAACGCAACATCATCGCCGAGCTCAAGATCATCGCCAACGGATTCGCCAGCCCTTTGCCGGTGATGTCGTGCGCTGCGCCGTGAATCGGTTCATACAAACCGCGTCGCAAACCGTGTTTATTTTTGTCGGCGCCGAGTGAGGCGCTCGGCAACATGCCCATCGAGCCCGTCAGCATCGAAGCCTCGTCACTCAAGATGTCACCAAACAAATTCTCCATCGCCATGACATCAAAGCTGCGCGGCGCGCGCAAGAGGTGCATCGAAGCCGCGTCGGCGTACATGTCCTCATACTCAACATCCGGATATTGCTGCGCGACCTCGCGCCCAATCTCGCGCCACAGGCGACCCGTCGTCATGACGTTGGCTTTGTCGCACTGGGTGACTTTTTTGCGGCGACCGCGCGCTAGCTCAAACGCCGTCACCATGAGTCGGCGCACTTCTTTTTCGCTGTAATAAGTCGTGTCTACCGCCTCGCGCGTGGGCGCGCTGCCGCGTTTCTCTTTGGGCTGACCAAAATACGCGCCGCCGGTTAATTCGCGCAAGATCAAAATATCCGCGCCGCGCACAATGTCGGCTTTGAGCGGGCTGCTGTCAATCAGCGCGTCATACACTTTGACCGGTCGCAGATTTGCAAATAGTCCGAGCCCCTTGCGTAAGCCAAGTATCGCGTTTTCAGGGCGCTCTTTGGCATTTGGATCCTTATCAAATTTGAGCATGCCAACCGCGCCAAATAGCACTGCGTCGCTGCGCTGTGCCATCGCCAGCACATCGTCGGGCAACGCCTTGCCGGTCTGCTCAATGGCAACGCCGCCGACCAAGCCATGCTCGAGCTGCATTTTGATATCCAACGCGCGCAACACGCTGATAGCTTCGGTCATTACTTCGGGTCCGATGCCATCGCCCGGGAGAATTGCAAGATGTAAATCCATGATTGTGCAAAAGATTATACGTTTGCATCAAACAAAAAAACACCGACTTTTGAGGTCGGTGTTTTGTTCGGTTCGGCAAGCTTATCGAATAAGGTTTTACTTCAAGCCCGCCATAATCTTGTCGAGCGAGGCTTTGCTCGGGCGCAAGCTCTCATTTGACAAGTTGGCGAGTGGCACGTCGTTGTTTACTTTTTCTAGCTCAGCGAGGCTCGGTGAGTTTGGATTCACATACAGCAAACCCGTGATGAAGCGCTTATTGGTGCGCGCATCCATGCACAGCTTGATCGCGGCGCCCATATCCGTCGGGTCGTGGCTATCGGCGGTCTTTTGCAAGACGATGCGGCTACCATCATGCATCGTCACTACGCGCTCTTCGCCCGGGAACATGTCTTCGATTTGAATCTCATCATGCTCGGTGATCAAGCCGAAGTCATTGATGCGCTCGTCGTGCTCTTTGCCCCACGCATAGCTCTTGGTGCTGTCGTCGCGGTTGTTAAAAGTCACGCACGGGCTGATGATGTCAATCACGGCTGTGCCGCGATGGTGATAGGCCATCTTCAACAGATTGACCACCTGCTTTGGATTGCCGCTAAATGAGCGCGCAACAAAGCCGCAGCCGCTGATGATCGCCTCAAGACACATGTCAATCGGCATAAAGTCGTTGCGACCGGCGTGGCGCAATTCTGCACCCAGATCACTCGTCGCGCTAAATTGTCCCTTGGTCAAGCCATACACACCATTGTTTTCGATGATGTAGACCATGCGCAGGTTGCGGCGCAACAGATGCTTGTACTGTCCAAAGCCGATGCTGCCTGTGTCGCCGTCGCCGCTGACGGCGATGCCTTGTAGTTTGTGATTTGTGATCAACGCGCCTGTCGCCACAGATGGCATACGACCGTGCAATGTGTTGATGCCGTGCGAGCGACTCAAAAAGTAAGCCGGTGATTTGGACGAGCAGCCAATGCCGCTGAGCTTGATGACTTCTTCGGGGCGCACACCGAGCTCATACATCGCTTGGATAATTTGCGCGCTGATCGAGTCGTGACCACAGCCATTGCATAGCGTGCTCTCGCCGCCTTTGTAATCGGTCTTGAGCAAGCCGACGCGATTGGTGGGAACTGCCGCTGCGGCAGGCTTTGGCGCGCCTGCTGCGGGTGGCGCTGCAGGCTTGGGCGCACCGGACGGAGCTGGCATCGTCTTTGGCATGTTGATATTGGGAACGTGTTCAGGAGTCGTGCTCATGTTTATTTTCCTTGTTTAGTTTCTCTGGGAGATCAGTAAAAAGGTCGTCAAAGTCATTCTTCACTCCACTTCGCTGCGCTCAGAATCCCTTATGAATAACTTATTCAGAGATTTTTCGGCTCTTCGAGCCTCAGAATGACAAATTTGTTCCTACTTTTTTCCTTCTTTGCTTAGTATGGCTTCGCTGATCCAGCGCGCGGTGAGTGGCATGCCATTGCAGTAGTTGCAAGCGATGAGCTTGGTTGCCATGTCAGGCATGTGCAGCCGTAACAGTTGCAACATCTGCGCATCCTGATTCATCTCGACGACATACACGCGCTTGTGCGCCGCGACAAAATCTTTGATGCTGTCCGCCAGCGGCAAAGAGCGCACACGCAACGTGCTGATCTTATAGCCTTCCTTGCTCATGCGGCTGGCTGCCTCTTGCACACCCGGATCGCACGAGCCATAGGTGATGACGGCGATCTCGGCGCCAGCGACCTGATTCACCTCAGGCTGTGGCGCAATCTTGCGTGCGGTCTCATGCTTTCGTTCAAGGCGATTCATGTTTTTGAGCCACTCGTCACTCTTTTCGGTAATTTGCGCTAGCTCATTGTGACCTGAGCCACGCGTAAAGTATGAGCCAAATGGACTGCCATTCCCCGGCAATGTGCGCCAACCTATGCCGTCTCCCTCCACATCACGGTAACGCGCAAAGCCCTTGGCGGCGGTGACTTGCTCGGCTGTCAACACCTTGCCGCGCTTGAGCGGTTCATTTGGATAATCAAACTCTTTGCTCATCCATTGATTCATGCCAAGGTCAAGGTCGCTCAACACAAACACAGGCGTTTGCAATTCTTCGGCGAGATCAAGCGCGCGCCAGCCAAATTCAAAGCACTCATAGACGCTGCCCGGCAACAAACACACGTTTTTGACATCGCCGTGACCCAGATAGTACGCCTTGAGCACGTCGCCCTGCGACACGCGCGTCGGCAAACCCGTGCTGGGGCCCATGCGTGTTACGTCCCAAATCACAGCAGGAATATCCGCGAAATAGGCGTAGCCGGTGAACTCCGCCATGAGTGAGATGCCGGGGCCAGAGGTGCTGGTCAGGCTACGCGCGCCTGCCCAACCTGCGCCGACTACCATGCCAAGCGCCGCCAATTCATCCTCAGCCTGAATAACCGCATAGGTCGGCTTGCCATCCACTGTGCGCAGCTTTGGCAGATACTCATTGAGCTGCTCCGCGAGTGAGGTGGCGGGGGTAATCGGGTACCAGCCGACGAAGTTTACGCCGCCATAAACCGAGCCGAGCGCGCCAGCGGTGTTGCCATCAATCATGATGAGCCCCTCAGTCATATTCATGCGCTCGACTTTGAAGGGGTCGGTCTTCTTCCAGTTTTGCGACGCCCACTCGTAGGCGGCATTGACCAACACCATATTGCTCTTGATGGGTTTCTCTTTGCCTTTGAAGTGATAGGTGAGCGCGGCTTCGATGTCCTTGAGGTCAATGCTGATCAGCCACGCCAGCGCGCCGACGTAAATCATGTTTGCGCCGTAGGTGCGCAGCTTGGGGTCGGTCTCATATTGCGTCGCCATCTTTTTGGCGGGAATCGGATAGTGTGAGATGTCGGTGCGATCCATCGCAATCTTGAGATCGTCGGCGTAGATAAATACGCCGCCCGGCGGCACGAGCTTATAGTCGTCTAGCGCGCTATCTTGATTGAGACAAATCGAGATCTCGGCGCTGTCGCGGCGCGCGATGTAGCCGTCTTTGCTCACGCGAATGGTGTACCACGTTGGGCGACCCTGAATGTTGGACGGAAATACGTTTTTGCCGCAGACGGGGATGCCCATCTTAAAAAACGCGCGCAAGATGGCGGCGTTTGCGGTTTGGCTGCCTGAGCCATTTTTGGTGCCGACCACGATTGAAAAATCATTCACAATCGAGGGGCGCTCCGCCGCATCTGTCTGTGCGGGTGAGGCAACGGTGGCTTCTGCTTTTGGTTCTGACATCAATTGCTCCTTAAATTTGTTCAAGCCAGCGCTGGGCTGGCTTCCTTCTCGGTTAAATCGCGCTGTTGCAATAGCTTGGTGTGTTGCACCAGCGCGTTATATGCGTCGTCCACAGCCCCATTCACCAGGCTCTCGACGATGCGCTCGTGATACATCCACACCTCTGTGAGATAGCGATAGTCGGCGTAGACGTTGAGACCGACCGCGTCGTAGGCTTCCCAGTAGGCTTCGAGCAAGCCAATGACAAATGGATTGTCGAGGCGCTTGTAGATGCTGAGGTGCAGCGCGCGATGCTCTACATCCGGGATGCGAATGGGTTTGCCGTTGAGTTTGTCCCATGCTGCGCGCACGATCGCGCGCAGATGGTTGTGATCCTCGGCGGTCAGTCGCGCGGCTGCCTCATGAAAGAATGAAAACTCAACGTGGTTGCGCAGTGCGCTGTATTGCTCAAATAGATGTGCGTCGCGCGACAACGCAAATAGCAGACTGGTGCGAATGGCGGGATAAAACTGATACTCCGCGAGGCGCACGCCGGTGCGCGGTTTGACCTCAACCAAGCCAAGCTCGCGCGCAACCTCTAGCTGCTCACGAATCTTGCCGACGCTGATGCCCATTTTTTCGCTCAGCTCATCAAGCGCAGGCAAACGATCACCCGCACAGGAGTGATTTTGCGCGATATAGCGCAATAGCTCAGAGTCCAATTTATCCAGCGTCATGGCTGATTACTCTAAATATCCGATTCATTGGATGAATCAGATGATTAGCGCAATATTAGCATGGCGTAAATCAGTTGTCAAGTGAAAATGGCAGACTAAAAAGTTACTCAGCAAGCAATGTTGTGATCCAGTTGCGTGTTTCGTTGTATGCGCCCTCGCCGATGTGCGTATAGCGCAGCGCGCCTTGTTTATCTAGCAAGTAAATTGCGGGCCAATATCTATTGCGATAGCGGTTCCAATTCGCAAAGTCATTATCAAGCGCAACAGGGTATCGAATATCAAAATCTTTTATGGCTTGGCGCACGGTGTTGATATTTTTTTCGTAGTCAAACTCGGGTGAATGCACGCCGATGATCGTAAAACCGCGCGGAGCAAAATCGGCATACATCTTTTTGAGTTCCGGGATGACATTGCGGCAATTGATGCAACCGCTGGTCCAAAATTCAACCATCACAACCTTGCCACGCAAATCTTGAGCGGTGAGCGGCGGGCTGTTTAGCCACGCCTCACTCTTGATTTCTGGCGCAGACTGTCTGGCGGGCACAGGAGTGCGGGTGGGAATTGGTGATGCCGTCATTGTGCTTTTTACCTCTATCGTTACTGTTTGATCTGACTCGGCAGCAGCGCGAATTGAGTGAGTTGATTGAATTTGGTTGCTCGGCGCTGGTGCGGCGCAGGCGCTAAGGGCAATAATAAAAAGAGCCGCGACGTTTATTTTTAGATTCGCAAATTGCATATTCAAATTATCGAGAAGGATTCTTTCAAATTAATTAAGCAACTCTTACACGACTGTCAAGCGCCAGCAAAACTGCCTATAATTTTTGCGTGCAAAAGCAACACATATTAGTTGTGGATGATGAATCGAGTGTGCGCGATGTGCTAAAGGTTTATTTAGAGCGCGAGGGTTACTTGGTTTCCACGGCAAGCACGGGAACAGAAGCCGTGAAAATATTGAGCGAGAAAGAGCGCCAATTAACACTGGCAATCATAGATATCATGTTGCCCGAAATAGATGGCATGTCGCTCTTGAGACGCATTCGAGTGGATGGAACCTTGCCGGTGATCTTGCTGTCCGCCCGCACCGATGAATTTGATCGCGTCAATGGGCTTGAGCTTGGCGCGGATGATTATGTGCCAAAGCCATTTAGCCCGCGCGAGGTCGTCAGCCGCGTAAAGGCAGTTTTGCGCCGCGGTCAAGGCGACTCGATGGTGTCCAACGAAAAGCCGATCAATGCGGGTCCCATTACCCTCGACCCAAACACTCGACTTATTACCGTGCGTGGTCAGACGCTAGAAACAACTGTGCGTGAATTTGACTTGTTGTGGTTTTTGGCGCGTCACCCAAAGCAAGTCTTTAGTCGCGAGCAATTGTTAAATCAAGTGTGGGGCTTTTCGGATTTTATTGATCTGAGCACGGTCACAGTGCACATTCACCGCCTGAGAGAAAAGATCGAAGAAAACCCCGCCAAGCCAATACATCTGATCACCGTGTGGGGCGTTGGTTACCGTTTTGTAGCAGACTAAATTTGAATCATGCGCCGCAAAATAGTTTTTATCCTTTTATTTGCAGTGATTGTTGCAATCGCTGTTGGCTTGGTCGAATTGATCTTGCGCCCCGTCGCAGAGGATGTGCCAACCTTTGTTGTGTTGATGAGCATTCCTTTGCTCATCGCCGTGGCTGCCGCCTTTATCACTCAACGTTGGGGCTGGTATCGTCAGTTTCGCAGTTTGGGTTATGCCTTATTTGCTGCATATGCTATCGGCGCGGGCATCATTCTGCTGACCGTGCTGGTTACAACGCGGCTCATGTTTATTAGTGTGCATGATGCGACGCTGGCGGTTGTGCTTGTGGTTTACGCGACGTTGCTTACGTTGACCTTTGGTTATTTTGTTGCGCAAAATTTGAGCAACGGGATCACCGGTATCGCCGACGCGGCAAGAAAAGTGCAGCAGGGTGATCTAAATGCAATCGCGCCTTACACAGGGCGTGATGAAATCGCGCGGTTAGCGCAAGCATTTAACAGTATGACCGAGCGACTGCGCCATGTGCGCGATCAAGAAACGCGATTGGATCAGGCGCGGCGCGATTTGATTGCAGGCGTGAGTCATGACTTGCGCACACCGCTCACCAGCGTTCGTGTGCGCGCTGAGGCGTTATCCGATGGGGTCGTGGTTGACCCAGAAAATGTTGCCTTGTATCTTGGCGCTATCCGCAAAGATACAGAAGCAATGAGCCATTTGATAGACGATTTGTTTGAGATGGCATCTATTGACGCAGGCGGGGTCAGCCTCAATCTGGAGGATGTGTCGCTGAGCGACCTCATCTCTGACACCATCGAGAGCTCAAAAGTAGTGGCGGAACAACGCGGCATCACGCTAAATGGTTCGGTCGAATCAAACGTTGGCATGGTGCGAATTAGCCCACAGCACATTCAACGGGCACTAAATAATTTGGTGAGCAATGCATTGACTCACACTCCCGCGGGCGGGAATGTAAGTGTGTCTGCGACACGTGATCAAAACTCCACATTAGTTTCCGTTCAAGACACAGGCGCTGGCATTCTCCCAGAAGATTTATCGCACGTGTTTGAGCGTTTTTATCGCGGACAAACGAGCCGCAGTCGAGCTAAAGAGAGCAGCGGATCGCAGGGAATGGGTCTTGGGTTATTTATTGCGCGCTCGTTGATCGAAGCTCATGGTGGCAAGATGGGCATCGAAAGTGAAGTGGGACGCGGCACACGAGTGTGGTTTACGTTGTAAAAATTTTCACAGCCTATCGCTGAATAAAATCAGTCCACACGCCTAATGCTCCGATTCCAATCAAAAGCAAACCCGATAGCCGTGTAACAAGCGTATGATGCCTTGTGAGCCAGCTAGAAAAATGGCGCTGCACGGGCGCGGCAATAAGCGCTAAAACAATCAGGGGCCACCCAAAACCGATTCCAAAAGATAAAAAGTAAAACAGGCTTTTTAGCAAGGTGGTCGTATCATTTGCGCCTAGCACAAATGCGCTGATTATCAGCGGCCCAGTACAGGGCAATGTCATAGGGGCCAAGAACATTCCATATACAAACGCAGTCGCAGCGGGGCTTTTTAGCGCAGGCGCTTGTGCCAAAGCCAGCCGGTTAAATGGGTTGCGTCCAAGTAGCATCAAGATTCCCATCAAAATAACAGCCCCATAAATAAGCGGCAATAGAAACGGCAAAATGCTAGAAAAAGCCTGATTGAGCAGATAGAGTAAAAACCCAAGCGCAATCATCATCGAAAGGATTCCGGCAAGAACTAATGCACCAATCCAAACCGTTGACCTTTTGCCTGTCGAATTTTGATTTGCGCCCGCCAAAAACGCCAATAAGCCCGGATATAACGGCAACATACAAACATTTCCTAATATTGCCGCGTTGCCCAACAAAAAAGCTTCTAGATTAAATAACATGTGAAGTTAATAAAGAGGGGCGAGATATTAGTTCGCCCCTCTACCACTTAGAGGCATTTTGCCCGCTTTTTTTATTGAATTGCTTTGAGCCGTGCAACGAGTTCAGCGGCGCTTTCTGATCCCGTGCGCAAATCCGTCATTGCGCCATCGGGTTTGATAATGAAATGTGGGGTGCTAGGAGGGTTGAGAGCGCTCTGTCCAAAAACCTCGCTCAGAGCTTTTAAGCCATCAACATTCAACACCGCAAATTGAAGATCATAACCTGTATCTTTTGCATATTGCGCCAGCTTGGCAGGGTCGAGCGTGTTTTCCACGCTCAATGCAACAAACACAACATTGCTTCCAGCCAGCTGTTTTTTTGCGGCAGTAACTTGTGCTAGTTGGGCGCGACAATTTGGACACCAGGTTGCCATCGGTTCTACATACACAACCTTGCCAAGATAGTCTGATAGCTTAAATACTTTGCCCGTCTGCACATCAGTCAACGGCAGTGTTTGCAAAGCAGAAAGTTTTATATTGCCAGCCATCATCTTCGCGTCTGTCATTGCATCATGTGCCGCCATCTTTGTATCGGTCATCGCACTGCCTGCCATCATTTTCGTGTCGGACATCATCTTGGTATCAGCCATTTTCGTGTCTGTCATTGCATCGGTTTTTGCCATAGTTGCGCTTGTCGGAGCAGTCTGCGGGGTGTTTGGTTTGGCTGAGGTCGGCACAGATTGCGGCGTGCTTGCGCCTGCACACGCAGACAAAACAATCAAGCTCGCACAACTGATTGGAATAAACAAGGAAATCTTTTTCATAGTATTACTTATGCCTATGGTCAAGCAAAATTATTACAAGAAGCTAACCAAACTATTACGTTTGAAGTTTCATTGATTTATGCAATTCAACGCATACAAGCGCATGTTGCTTTGGCTATAATCTCACCGTCGCCTGCTGTATAGAGGCGACCGAAGGCTAACAGGAATCACATACTATGAAACTCCACGAATATCAATCCAAAAACATTTTTCGTGCTGCTGGCATCCCCGCGCCAGACGGCGAAGTCGTAGATAACGCGCCTGCCGCGCGCGCTGCCGCCGAAAAGCTCGGCTTGCCAGTCATGGTCAAAGCTCAAGTGTTATCGGGTGGACGCGGCAAAGCTGGCGGCGTCAAATTTTGCAAGACGCTCGACGAAGTGCAAGAAAAAGCCGGCAATATCCTCGCGCTGACGATCAAAGGCTTGCCCGTGCGCAAGGTGCTGATCACGCCCGCCGCTGAGATTTTGAATGAGATTTAT
>CAZVQE010000050.1:2922-11803 GCA_964628875.1 uncultured Anaerolineae bacterium | reverse complement strand
GGAATGTATCATCCTATGGTACCGATTGAACTGGGTGAATTTCTTGGGCTTGACGTTTGTCTTGCTATTTTGCTCGGGGTCGGTCACGCCTGCTAGCGCGCCCAAAAAATCTTCGGTGGCATTGACGGCGATCAGCCGCGCGCCGAGCATGCTGCCAAATGTTTGCACGACCGACTCAGGCTCGCCTGCGCGCATCATGCCAGTGTCCACAAACACACACGTGAGCTGATCGCCGATGGCGCGATGCACGAGCGCCGCCGCCACCGACGAATCCACACCGCCGCTGACGCCCGCCACCACACGCAAATCGCCAACTTGCGCGCGCACAGCGCTTACTGCTTCATCTACCATCGAGCGCGGCGTCCATGTGGCAGGCGCATTAGCCATTCTCAAAAACGCGCGGATGATGTCGGCGCCGTGCTGTGTGTGATTTACCTCGGGGTGAAACTGTAACGCATAGAGTCTGCGCGTCGTGTCCTCCATCGCGGCGATGGGACAATCGCTTGTGCGAGCCAGCACCGTAAAGCCTACGGGCGCAGCATCCACTTTGTCGCCGTGGCTCGCCCATACATTGAGCGTGCGTGGCAAATCGGAACTGAGCCACGCGCCGTCTTGCGCGATGATCTCAAGTTGCGCGGGCCCATATTCGCGTCGCTGCGAGCCAGCCACGTGCCCACCGAGTGCGCGCGCGATGAGCTGCATGCCGTAGCAAATGCCGAGCACCGGCACGCCGAGATTCAGCACATAGTCCGGCAGTTGTGGCGCACCGACGTCATACACCGAGTTGGGGCCACCTGAGAGGATGATGGCGCGCGGTTTTTGTTGAATGACTTTTTCGGCGGGCGCGTCATGCGGAAAAAGCTCACAATACACCTGCGCCTCACGCACTCTGCGCGCGATGAGCTGCGAAAACTGCGAACCGAAATCGAGGATGACGATGCCGTTCATAAATTGAGTAGGGTGTAGATGAACCTAGTGTGTGGAGTGTCAACTGTCATTCTGAACGAAGCGAAGCGAAGAATCTCAAGCAACGCAAACACATAGAGCCTCATAGGCTCTACAAGTTTCAGAATGACAAACACAGCATCAAGCAAAATGAATTTGTCCGTCGCTCATGTCGCTGATAATGGCAAGCGACTCGATGGGCACGTTGAGCGACTTTAGGCGCTCGCGTCCACCCTCAAATGTTTTTTCGACCAGCGTGCCGATGCCAACGAGCTTGGCGTGCGCCAACCGCACTAACTCAGCCAGCCCGACGACGGTGTAGCCCGTCGCCAAAAAATCATCAATGATGAGGATATGTTCGTCCGGACGCACAAACTCAGAAGAGATGATGAGATCAACTAACGCGCCTTTGGTGTGTGATGGCGCCTGCACGCTAAATACCTTTTCAGGCATGGTCACGGGTTTCTTTTTGCGCGCATAGACGACAGGCAAGCCAAGAAATGCGCCGGTCATCACGGCGGGCGCGATGCCCGAGATCTCAGCCGTTAAAATTTTTTGCGCGCCACTTTGTGCAAAGCGGCGCGCAAATTCTTGTCCACAGTCGCGCATGAGATGCGCATCTACCTGATGGTTGATAAAGCCATCAACTTTTAGTATGCCATTGCCAAGATTGCGACCATCGCGGCGAATGCGATCAATAAGCTGTTGCATCGCACGATTATAGAGTTGGCATCGCGCGTGCAATATGCGATTTTATTTCACGCTGATCTCGGCTTGACCGGTCATGCCCGGCAAGAGTTCTTCCTTGGCAGGGTCTAGCGCAACCACAACTGTAAAGAGCGCATTGGTGCCTTGCACGCCTGAGGCTTGCGGCAAGATAGCGCTGACTTTGCCTTTGAATGTTGTGTCAAATGGCTTGAGGCGCACCTGCGCGGGGCTGCCGATTTTGATCTGAGCTAGATCGCGTTCGGTCAGATTGTTGGTGCGAAACACAACGCTATTCACCTGCACAAGTGTCATGGCAGGCGATGCGCCCGCAACTGAGCCGACGGCGATATTGACATCTTGGACGGTGCAATCGCACGGCGAGATAAGCTTGGCTTTATCGAGGTTGCGCTGGGCGCGCTCGACCGAGCTCTTGGCTTGCGCCAGCTCTAGCTCTGACACTTTTTGTTGTTCGACGGTCTGCGAGATCGGCGTCAGCAAACGATCGAGACTGGCTTGCGCCTGCGCTACTTGCGCATATGACTGTGTCAGTTGTTGCTGAGTCGGCGCTTTTTGTGCATCGAGATATTGCTGGTAGGCGCGGCGCTCGCCCTCATACGCGCTGCCGACATTTGCCTCTTGTGATTTGCATTGAGCCGAGCCGACCCCGCTTGAGCCACAGCTTGCGTCGCGCGAGATTTGCGCTGAGTAGAGTTGATTTTTGGCTTGGTTCCAATTGCGCAATGCCAACTCGACGTTGCTCGCGGTGGGTCCATTTTTGACATCGTTGTAGGCTTGCCAAGCGGAGTTTAGGCTGGCGCGCGCGCTGTCAATCTCCGACTGACGTGAGCTGGTCGGTGCGGCAGTTTGTGCTTGGCGCGCTTGCACGAGGTTAAATTGCTCTGTAGCCTGCGTCAGCGCGTCTTTGAGCGTCGTATCGTCGAGTGTTGCTAATACATCGCCTTTTTTGACTTTTTGTCCGGCGGTGGCATTGACCGTGAGCACTTTGCCGCTCGTCTCAAATGCGGCTGCAATCGGCGGGATGCTCAGCGCCAGCACACCATCCGCCGCCACACTCTGGGTGGCATCAACCACGCGCGTAGGCAACGGCGGCAGCGGCGTGGGCGTCTCTATTCCGGCGGGTCGCGCGCCATTGGGAGCGCCATTCAACTGCACCGAGCAAGCCGACAACGCTAATGCGCTGGCAATAAATACAAATCCAAACTTATTTACTTTCATCAATCTCCTCTTCTCACTTACTAAAAGATTTATCGCAAAAAAAAAAACAAAATCTATCGCTCACGCAAAATGACAATCGCCTTTTGGCGGATGACCGGCTGTGTGGCGAGCCATGCGCTAAAGATGGCAGCGATCACCACCATCGCGCAAATCACCAGCGCAGTCGGAATGTCAAATGCCCATAGGGTCGGGTTTTCGCTGCTAAAGCGCTGCACGACCACAAACAGCACGCCCAAGATCGTGCCAGCCACAATGCCGGCGATGGCAGCTGCCAGCGTCGTCACGACTGCCTCACCAATGAAAACGCCGCGTAATGTGCTGCCGCTGCTGCCGATGGCTTTGAGCATGCCGATCTCGATGCGACGCCCCATGACCGCCGTATACATCACCGCCAACACACCAAACACCGCAGTCACGAGACTCAACACGGTCAGCACGAGCGTAAAGATGCGACCTTGCTGCAACGCGGTTTTGATTTGATCAATCTGCTCATTGGTCACGCTGATGCCGAGTCCTTGCTGTCGGCTGAATGTGTCTCGCAGCGCTTTGCTCAACGCCTTATCATCCACGCCCGCTAGTTTTTTGATAAACACGCGCGTATATAAGTCTTCATTCAAATCGGGCAGTCCTTTGCTTGGGTCGTTGCGTAGCTCACGATAGGTGTCCATGTTCATGAGCAATCCTGTTTGCCCGCCCTGCGCATTGTTGCGGTTGGATGTAAATTCGCTGCTGAAGCCAGAAATGCGCGAGGCAACGCCGACAATCGTCATCAATTGCTCATGATCTAGTCCCTCGCCTTTGACGCGGATGACATCGCCGAGATTGAGATCGAGATTTTCTGCCATCGAGGTTGCGATGATGACTGCATTTTTGTCGGACGCGACGCGCGTGAGCGCGCTGGCGTCGCCCTGAGTAAAGTTGTAAAACTGCGTGTAGAGTGTTTTGTTGAGGTCGCCGCTGACGCCGATAAATCGCGCGCGACGCGTGCGCAATTGCACGCGATCACTGACTTCATTGGCATACGCGGATGCAATCGCAACAGCATCTTGCACTCCCGGATGCGTCTGAAACTCGATCAGGTTTTGCGCGCTGATGTTTGAGTTGTTACGGCGAAAGACAGCAAAGCCGGGCGGTCCGCCACCTTGACCGCCAAATCCGCCCACGCTGGCAGTCGCATCCGCGCCGCTGCTAAAACGCATATCGGTTTCGAGGTTGGCATCGCTGAGGGCGAGTTGCGCAGCAAGCAAACAGGGCAGCACGGCGCTGGCGGTCACCATCAGCGAGATGAGGGCGTTGCGTCCTTTACCGCGCAGCGTATAACGCGATGTGAAATAACTGGCGCGTTTGCTAATCAGGCGATAGATCGCCAACAGCACACGCTCCAGCGGAGTCGTGACGAAATAAAAAATAAGCGCCATTCCAACCACCATCAGCATGAGCGCACCAAAAAACACCGTCGCAAATAAGCTCTGATCGCCAAAGCTAAACAACAAGGGGAACAAAAAGAAAATGATGGAGCTGATGATGAGCAACACTGTGCCAAGAATGAGCAAGCCATATTGTGGGCGGCGTTCGCGCAGCTTTGAGAGATCGTCGAGTGTGGGTTGATCGGCGGCGGCGGGATTGAGCACCACCATGACCTTTGTGCTGGCAGCTTGTTGCGCGGGCGAGATGGTCGCCAGCGCCAGCACCACCGCAGTAATCAATGTCGGCGTCAACACGCTGCGCAACGTCCATTCGGTTTGCACGCCAGCGGGCAGATCCAGATTCCTCAGGAGAATGGGGCTAACCACTAGGTCATTGAGTGCGCGTCCGATCAGGATGCCAAAGACGGTGCCGACGATGCCGAGCAGCACGACCTCAAGCACTACGGTCTCGAGCAGGCGTATGCGTGACGAACCCAACACGCGCAACACCGCCAAATCTTTTTTGTGCTCTTGCACGGTGGTCATCATCAGCGCATTGACCATCAAACCGATGATGCCCATGCTGAGCAATCCGTAGATCGTGATAAACGATTGCTGAAAAACAAAGCCTGTGGATTGCGCTTCGAGTTGGTTGTATTTTGGCAATGCGACGGTGTAGTCTTTGCCGAGTTGCGCTTGGATGGCGTCTTTGACTTTTTCACTCGCATCACGCGCGTTGGACACTGCCAGCTTGGCGTCACTGCCTGCGGCGCGATCCACATCCCACACAATTTGCAAGCGTTCCACTTTGCTGGGTTGATTGAGCCAGGCTTGCGCGTCACTCAGACGCATAAATACGCCATTGCTGGCATCACTAATTCCACTGACGATGCCGATGCCCGCCACGATAAACCGCCCATCGGCGCGCGCGCTGCTGCTGGTGCTACTGGCAGCGGTTTTGCCGCTCTCGCGCGGCACGGGCAACAAATAACTGAGTTTGATTTCTTCGCCGACTTTGACCTTGAGCAAATCTGCGGCGACGCTGGTCAAAAACACTTGACCCGGTGCGGGCGGGTAGCTGCCTTCGAGAATCGGATTAAAGCGATTGAGTTTGTCGCTGTCCACATCCAGACCGATGATGGTGACCGACCAATCTTGCACGCTAATGTCTGTGCGTGCGATGGCGCTGCCTTGGATGCGACGATAGACCGCGCTCGTTTGCGGGTTAACTGCGCGCGCAGTTTGCTCGGCTTGCGACGGGTCAAAAAACGGTGTGAGCGCAAGGTCGCTGCGCTGGATGCGCAAGTCGTAGCCGCCCGTCTGATCGCCGATTTGCTGAAGCGCATATTGACGCTGTGTATCTACGAGCGCGAGCAACGCGCCGACCAGCGCCACGCCAATTGTCAGCGCAATCATGACAATGATTGTGCGCAACTTGCGCCGCTTCATCGAGTTGAGAACGTATTTGAGAGCCATAGTTTGTAAGTTCGGAGTTCTTAGTTCATAGCAGTTAGTTTTTGGTTCAAATCAAGCAATTGCTCTACTAAAAACTAATTACTAAGAACTAATGACTAGTGACTGACGACTGTTTCCTCGCTCAGCTTGCCGTCGCGCATGTTGATGACACGATGCGCAAATTGGCTCATGCGTGGGTCGTGGGTCACAAAGACGATGGTCGTGCCGCGATCTTTGTTGAGCTGCGTGATGAGATTCATCACTTCAAAGCTGGTTTGTGTGTCGAGGTCGCCCGTCATCTCGTCGCCAATGATGAGCGGCGGATCATTTGCCAGCGAGCGGGCGATGGCGACGCGCTGTTGTTGTCCGCCCGATAGCTCGCTCGGATAATGGCTCATGCGGTCGCCGAGACCAACCAGATTTAGCAATTCTTTTGCGCGCGTCATATCGCGTTTGCCAAGCAGCACCATCGGCACTTGCACATTTTCGAGCGCCGTAAAGTTGCCCAGCAAGTTAAAGTTTTGAAAAACAAAACCCATCTTGCGCAATCGCAGTCGCGCGAGCTTTTCTTCATTCAGGCTGACCACGTTTTCGCCGTCCACCAGCACATGCCCGCGCGAAGGCGTATCCAAGCCGCCGACGATGTTGAGCAGCGTTGTTTTGCCGCTGCCCGACGGTCCCATGAGACACAAGATTTCGCCGCGCTTGACATTGAGCGTCACGCCGCGCAGCGCCGGCACCGCTTCTTTGCCCATCACAAATGACTTGTGAATGTCATCCAGTTGGACGATGTACTCTGAATTGGCGGCAATGCCATTAACACTTTGACTTTCGTTTTTCATTACGTTTCTGATTTATACGGAGATATTTGAGTTTTGTTACAGATTGCTTGAGAATTGCAACTGCACAGTTTAACCCTGCTGCTGCGATTTTTGTTGCGCAATGACATACGAGTACACCAGCGTGGCGATGACCGCCACAAAAATCGGAATTAACCCGACCATAAGCCAATTCGCCGGCAACACAAGCGCGATCACAATATCTATCACGCCCGCGACAAACATCCAACGTCCGCCGTTGCGATGCGTGCGCCGCCATACATCCTCGTCGCGTAGCGTCCATGGCGTGCGGATGCCCGCCCATGAGTTGGGTTGTAGTCGCCCCATCTCATTGCCAATCGCGGCAAACAAAAAGCCTTCCATCAGCATGATGCCGCGCACAACATCTACGCGCCAGCCCAGCGCAAATGCCACGATCAACGCATGGATGACCAGCATAAACACAATCACATAGTTGCCGAATCGCACAAACGTGTTGCGTGTCTGCTCATTGGGACGCAATGGATCGTGCGTCGAGAGCAATGCAAATAGCGCCGTTAGCGCGAGCATGATCGCGGGCGTAAAAGCAACAGCTGCGGTTTTGTCAAAGTAACCATCTACCTCGCCGCGAATATTCCAATGCGACGGCACCTGATCTGGCAACGCGCTCCATGCCAGCGCGCTTATCAACAAAGCGAGCGTGATGCAAATCAACGGGATCAACATTCTTCTCATCTCTTTTTCTCCTCTTTCTTCTTTCCGGTTTGCAGCATGCTCATGACACTTTGCAGCGCCTCTTGCATCACGGTCGTGTTAATCGAGTACACAATGGTTTGACCCTTGCGCTCAGCGGCGACCAACTCGGCGCTCTTGAGTGTGCTGAGATGGTGCGAGACGCTCGGCAACGACATCTCAAAGTTTGCCGCGATCTCCCCCGCGGTCATATCGCGCGCATTGAGCAGGCTCAAAATCTCGCGCCGCGTCGGATCCGCCAGCGCTTGCAATGTGCGATTGAGCGACAGGTCATTTAGATATTTAGCCAATAGTCTAAATATAGTCACTCCGTCAATATTTGTCAAGCAACAAAATGCGATGTGGCATGTCGAGCAAAGTGATGCATCCAATGATCTGCATTTGTTCACCCGTTCACCCACTTACGCGACTAGAATCTATGCACAAACCTATGACTACCTCAACTCCTTCTCTCGACGAACTCAAAAAGCAAGCCGAAAACTTGCAAAAGCAAATGGTCGCTACACGCCGCGATTTTCATGAGCATCCTGAGCTTGCTTTTCAAGAGGTGCGCACGGCGGGCATCGTGGCACAGCGGCTGAGTGAACTGGGCTACGAAGTACAAACAGGCGTCGGCAAAACCGGCGTAGTCGCCGTGCTAGAGGGCGGCGGCGCTGCGTCAGATCAAGTGCTATTGATGCGCTTTGATATGGACGCATTGCCGATTCTCGAGTCAGTGGATATCCCATTCAAAAGCAAGACCGAAGGCATCATGCATGCCTGCGGTCACGATATGCACACCGCCATTGGCTTAGGCGTCGCCGAGATCATGGCAAAAAATCGTGAGAGCTGGGGCGGCATTGCCAAGTTTGTTTTTCAGCCTGCCGAAGAAATCGTGGCTGGCGCGGCTGCCATGATCAAAGACGGCGCGCTGGAGAATCCAAAGCCCACACGCACACTTTCGATGCACGTCAACAGCCGCGAGCATGTCGGCAAAATTCAAATGACCGATGGTCCCTCGATGGCGTCGGGCGATGCGTTTGACATCCATATTGTCGGGCAAGGCACGCACGGCGCATCACCCCATCTTGGCAAAGACCCCGTGTTGGCTGCGGCGCAAATTATCACGGCGCTGCAATCGGTGGTCTCGCGCAATGTGGATCCGCTCGAAGCCTGTGTCGTCACAATTGGAGCGATTCACGGCGGCAGCGCAGGCAATATCGTGCCAGACAGCGTTGATTTGCAAGGCACGTTGCGCACATTCAAAGCCGATATCCGCGAGATGGCGATGAGGCGCATGCACGAGATCGTCGAGGGCGTCGGCGGCTCGTTGGGTTGCCCTGCCAAGCTCAAGTTTAGAGAGCATCGCGTGCCAGCCACCGTCAGCGATGCAAAATGGGCGGCGCTCGTGCGTGACAACGCCACCCAGCTGGTTGGCAAAGATAACGTGGACGCCACGCACCGCACAATGGGATCTGAGGATTGTTCGTGGTTCCTTGAGGCGGCGCCCGGCGCGTATGTCAATATCGGCGCCGCGATGTACGCCGATCAAAACAAGCGTGAGCCGCACCACAGCCCACG
>CAZVQE010000050.1:0-2822 GCA_964628875.1 uncultured Anaerolineae bacterium | reverse complement strand
GTTGTCCCAATAGCTCAGTTGGATAGAGCGCTTGCTTGCGGAGCAATAGGCCGGGAGTTCGAATCTCTCTTGGGACACTCAAAAGTGCAAAGCTAAAAGTGGAAAGCAAGTCTTTTACTTTTAACTTTGCGCTTTTTTATTTTCATGTCTCAGATCATCGTCAGCCATCTGTGCAAGCACTATCAGGTGCATGAAAAGGAAGCCGGTTTGACGGGCAGCTTGCGCGCGTTCTTTGCGCGCAAGACCAAGATCGTGCGCGCGGTGGATGATGTGTCATTTCAAATTGAGCCCGGCGAGATGGTCGGCTTTTTGGGTCCAAATGGCGCGGGCAAAACCACCACACTCAAAGTGCTGTCGGGGCTGCTGTATCCAACCAGCGGCGAGGCGCGCGTGCTGGGCTACACACCGCACAAACGTGATCCCGCTTATCTCAAACAATTTACGCTTGTGATGGGTCAAAAGCAACAGCTCATCTGGGACTTGCCCGCGAGTGAGACCTTTGCCGTCAACCAAGCCATTTATGAGATCCCAAAGAGCGACTACGCCGCCACACTCAAAGAGCTAGATGATTTGTTGGAATTGGGACCGCTGCTCAAGAAACAAGTGCGCAAGCTGTCACTCGGCGAGCGTATGAAGTGTGAATTGGCTGCAGCGTTACTGCATCGCCCAAAGGTGCTTTTTCTTGATGAGCCGACGATTGGCTTGGATGTTACGGTGCAGATGCGCATTCGCGACTTTGTGGCGGCATACAACAAACGCAATGGCGCGACGGTCATACTCACCAGCCACTATATGGCAGATGTCACAGCGCTGTGCGACCGCATCATCGTCATTGACAAAGGCAAGCTGCTCTACGATGGCAACCTGCGCGCGCTGATCGAACGCGTCGCGCCCTACAAGATCATCAAGCTACAACTCAATACGCCACTCGCACCCGATCAAGCCAAACAGCAACTCGCAGCGTTTGGTGCGGTCGAAAATTGCGATGGCGTGACAGCGGTCCTCCATGTGCCGCGCGCGCAGGCGACGCAAGCCGCCGCACAGCTGCTGACGCAATTTGACATCGGCGACGTCACGTTTGAAGAGCCGCCCGTCGAAGAGATCATCCGCGATGTGTTCGCCGGCAAATTCATCCAAACAGCATGATCAACAAATATCGCGCCCTCTTGCGCGCCGCGTGGGCAAACATGGTCGAGTATCGCGCCGAGATCATCATGTGGATGATGAGCAGCGTGCTGATGATCGTCATGCTCCTCGTGTGGCTCAGCATCAGCTCGACGCAGGGCGATATCAATGGCTTTGCGCGCGGCGACTTTATTGCGTATTACATGATCGGTTTGTTGGTGCGCAATCTGACGGCGGTCTGGGCGTCATGGGAGCTGGATCGCAAGATACGCGAGGGTGCGTTATCGCCTGAGCTGTTGCGCCCGATTCACCCGATTCACAATGACATCGCCGGCAACTGGGGCGAAAAATCTATCCGCATTTTTATCGTCGTGCCGATTGTGGCGGTCGCGCTGTGGCTGACACCCGACGCGCATCTCAATTTGCAACTGCTCAATGTGTTGGCGTTTGCGGCGGCGATTTTTGGCGCGTGGTTGATTTTGTTTTTTAGCGATTATCTGATCGGCATCAGCGCATTTTGGACGTCACAAACGAGCGCGTTTCTTATGGGTTGGTACGGCTTTCGCGTTGTGCTGTCGGGCATGCTCGCGCCCGTGCAGCTATTTCCGCCGGCGGTGCAATCGCTATTGCATTGGCTTCCGTTTCGCTACATGTTGTCATTTCCGATTGAGGTGTTGATCGGCAAGACACAGGGCGCAGATTTGTTGAATGGGTTGCTGATCCAATTTACGTGGGCGGCGATTTTTATCATCGCCGTGCGCGTCATGTGGCGCATCGCCATGAAAAACTATAGCGCGGTTGGGGCATGAGCAAGTTCAAAGTTGAAGGTTGAAAGTTCAAAGTGAACCTTCAGCTTTGAACTTTCGACTTTTTACTTTCAACTTTCACCCAACAATCAATCGGATCGCCGCAACCGCCGAGAGCGCTAGCACTAAAAATGTAAAGCCGCGTTGTGGAATGCGACCAAGCGCCCATTTGCCAATCAACGCACCCAGCGCGATCAATGGAAACATCATTACGTCAAAGGTCAGCGACTGCGCCGTAAAAAATGGCGACAACACAAATCCAAGCACGACCAAGATCGGCACTTTGAGCAGATTGATCAAAAAGAAATACCACGCGGTCGTGCCCATAAACACATCTTTGCTCATCTCGAGCGCCGACATATACACGGACATGATCGGACCCGCCGCGTTTGAGATCATGGTGGTGAATCCGGCGGCGACACCTACAAAGGCTTGCGCGGGTTTGCTGGTCGGCGTGAGTTGCTGGGCGAATCGCATCCGCGCGAGTTGCAGCGCCAACATGAACAGAATCAACACGCCGATGACGACATTGATGCGATTCTTGTTGGCGGGGTCGTTGTCAAGCACAATGAAACCCAGCACGCCGAGCGCCAACCCGATCACCATCCACAGCCACAACGACGAGAGTCGATACAACTGCGCATGTCGCCGATAAAAAAATACCGCGAAGCAATCTGCAAAAATCAACATGGGCAGCGTCGCGCCCGCGGCGGCGCGTCCGCCCCAGATGGCGGCAAGCAACGGGATCGAGAGGATGCCCGCGCCCGGCACGCCCGTTTTGGCAAATCCGATCATCAACGCGCTGACAATCGCTAGCCCCCATTGCATCGTAGAAAGTTGTGGCACAATCTTTTGATCTTACTGCATGATGCGCTATCTAAAATTGCTGCT
>CAZVQE010000049.1:1231-11954 GCA_964628875.1 uncultured Anaerolineae bacterium | reverse complement strand
AACATTGTGCCGGGCAACGCCTCAACTACTTCGCCGTCAACCTCAATGGTGTCTTCTTTTTGTTTGTATTCGTCTTGCTGATATTTCGCCATAAATAATCGTGTGGAATTATAGCCGTTTGTTTTACGTTAGCTTCGCGCCGCATTGCGGGCAAAACTTAGCGTCGGCTTTGATGATAGCGTTGCAAGATGCACAGTGTTGCGCTGATGTTTTTGTTGAATGGCTTTTGCGTGCGCGGGCGATGGCTTCTTCGATGGCAGCCAGTTTGGGATCATCGCTCACTTGCGTATTCATGGCATCGAGTTGTTTTAGTATTTCTGCGCCACGGTTGATTTGTGCAATGCGTAGATTGCGATAGTCTTCATCCGAGATTTTTTGCGTGCGGTGATCTTCATCGAGTTCGCGGATGGTGCGTAGAACGCTATCGCGCTCGATTTGTAATCGCTCGGCAGCGCTCGGTGGAGCTAGCCAGACCGTCTTTTTGTCGAGTAATGGCGCTATCAACATGATAGCAACAATCAGCAGCAATGCAACGCCAAGAATTGTTGCGCCCGTGGAGATGTTCATTCGCTCACCAGCCTGTCGAGCGTAGATCGCAATTGGCGCGGATTGATTGGCACAATGATCGTTTCGCGCAAGATGCCTTTTTTGTCAATGATAAAAGTTTCGGGTTGCCCTGTAATGCGATATTGTGTGCGTCCGATTTTTTGCGCGGTGTCTAACCCATTAGGATAAGTGATGCCAAATGATTGCAAATAGCGAATCGCGTCAGTCTCAGTATCTAATTCATCCACGCCGATCATGACGACGCCGCGATCTTTATATTCGCGCCAAATGGCTTCGAGGTCAGGCGCCTCGTCACGGCAGGGTCCGCACCACGTCGCCCAAAAATTGACGACGACGACTTTGCCTTGTAAAGCGCTGAGCCTGAGCGGCGAGTTTTGGTTGGCGCGATAGCCATTGTAAAGATCAAGCGAAAAATCAGGCGCGGGCTGCCCGATGGTCGGGCGTTTGCCGACGCGATCTGCGTTGAGCATGCCAGCGCCAAAGATGCCAGCCAACAATACAATGACAGCGATACCGATGAGCGCGATTATCTTGCGTGACATGATCTATGAGTTGACTTCTTGTTCGATGCGCGCGACATACTCATCATCGAGCGCTGTTGCTTTTGCTGTCGCAACTTTGGTTTGTGTTGCGCGTCGAGCTAACAACACGCCACCACCGATGAGCGCCACAAATCCGACCAGCGGCAAAATCCAAATAATCAACAATTGCCCTTGCTTGGGTGGCTCTTGCATGACGGTCGGACCAAATCGCTCTTGAAAATATGCCAACACCTCTTGGCTGTTTTTGCCAGATTGCAGTTGCGCGCGGATTTCATTTTTCCACTGCGTGCAAGTGTCTGTCGGGCAATCTGCGAGATTACGCCCAGAGCAGGTCGGGCAATTGAGTTGTTTGGCAAGGTGATATGTCGCGTCATCTGAGTTGGGGTCGGGGGATTGCGCCCGTACTGGCGACGCGATCAACAACGATGCTGCGGTCACGAGTGCAAGAGCCGCTGCGCCTGATGCGAGCTTTTTTGTGTTCGATTTGCTTTGCGCTGTGCGCACTCGATTCTCAGCCTGCGGACCAAACGCTACCAAAAATCCGAGGATCATGACAACACCACCGATCCAAATAAAGCTAATCAGCGGATTGACGTAAACCAAAAACGAAGCTGTTTCGCCGATGCCTTCCCATGCCGCCAGCACGACATACACTTCCTCAAATAAATTGCCGCTGGTGTCGGCGATGCTCGAAGTCATTTGTTGCACACCGTAGGCGTCTCGATGTGGATAGATGCCGCCGAGCGATACGCCATCGCGTTGCACCAATAGCGCGGCTTGGATCGTCGCGCAATCATCAAATTCGCATGCGACGGATTGTAGTCCGCGATAGGTCAATGTGTAGCGCCCCACTGAAAAGCTGTCGTTGAGCGCGACATTGCGCACGACATCCGTGCCATAAAACCCCTTGCCAATCGCGCCGATTGCCAGCAGTACAACGCCGACGTGCACGAGATAGCCGCCGTAGCGACGTTGGTTGCGTTGGATCATGTGAATGCCGGCTGTAAGCGCGCTTTCGTTATTTGCTTTCATTCGCGCGCGCGCGCCACGCACATACTCAAAAATCGTTTGAGTCAGTGTGTAGGCACACAAACCAAACGCGAGTAGGGCGATGATTTGATTTGCGCCGGCGAGGTAGATGGCGATCATCGTCACAACACTGATGATCAGTGGAATGGCAGAGTAGCGTCCGATAGCTTGCGCGCTGGCTTTGCGCCAAGCCAGCAGAGGCGCGACACCCATTAGCAAAACCAATAGGGCAAACTGCGGCACCACCATCTGGTTGTAAAACGGCGGACCGACGGTGATCTTTGTGCCGTTCACCGCTTCGCTAAATAATGGGAAGGTCGTGCCGATAAATACAGTGAGTGCGCTACTTAAAAAGATGACATTTTGAATGAGGAAGATACCCTCACGCGAAAACCATGAGTCGAGTTTGTTGTCGCTGCGCAGCAAATCAAGCCGCGAGAACCACAGATAAAACGAAAAGGACAACATCGCCACGATGAACCCGAGAAACATTGGACCGAGATTCGATGCCGCAAACGCGTGGACTGAGGTCAGCACGCCACTGCGCACGACCGCTGTGCCCCAAATGATCGCGGCGAAGGTCATAAGCATGAGCGCGACATTCCAATTTTTGAACATGCCGCGCTTCTCTTGGATCATGGCGCTGTGCAAAAACGCGGTGCCGATCAACCATGGCACGAGCGATTTATTTTCGACCGGATCCCAGCCCCAGTAGCCGCCCCAACCAAGCACATCGTGCGCCCAGCGTCCGCCTAGTATCAAACCCGCGGTCAAAAACGCCCAACCGATAAGCGTCCATGGGCGCGACCTGATTAGCCACAGATTGTCGCTGCGTCGTGCGGCGAGTGATGCCATGCAATACGCAAATGGGATGATAAACCCCGTGAAACCGGCATACAACACCGGTGGATGAATAATCATGCCCGGATGACGCAATAGAGGATTCAGACCGCGCCCGTCGTTTGGCGGAAAGTTGAGCCGCGTAAATGGATTGGCGACAAACAGATTAATCGCCAAGAAAAAAGCCATCACCAGTCCAATCGTGATGACGACATAGGGCAATAGTGATTTGTCTGTGTCCCAGTTTTTCATCATGGCAAAAAATACAAACACAGACATGATGAATGACCAAAACAGCAACGAGCCATTTTGCGAGCCCCACAGGGCTGTGATCTTAAAAAAACTTGGTGTGGCGATACTGGAAACTTCGCTGACGTACTTGACGCTAAAGTCATTGGTGAGCAGCGCGTACCATAGCCCCGCGCAGCTAATCATCATCATCGGAAATGTCATTCCGGCGGCAGTACGTCCACTTTGAATCAGGCGATCATCATTTCGTTTTACGCCCAGCGCCGAACTAACGACAGCATAAACACACAACGCTAACGCAAAATATGTAGTGAGGTGACCAACATCAGTCAGCATGTTGGCTCAGCCTGATTGCGATTCGTATTTAGTGGGGCATTGCAGCATGAGTGCATCGGGTGAATCGCCCGCATGAAACTTGCCATCTGCAGCGACTTTGCCCGTCACAATTGCATGAGCTTCATTTACAAGGGTGTCAGGCTTTGCCCCGTTGTACACGATGCGCACGCGATGCGCCTTGCTCAAATTGTTTATCAAGTCTTCACGTGAGTTGACCACGTCAAACTCAAGTCGCAGCGTTTTTGGATCGTAGCTGACGCTGTCGCCGACGACGATGCCATTTAGCTTGAGCGAGCGATCTGTCAAATTTGCATTGTTGGCTTTTTGTGCGACGAGATCGTTTACTTGTATTTCTTGGCTGCTGTTGCCGAGAATGGAAAAAACCACGATGGCAAGCATTGCCGCGGCGATCAGACCGATGCCGATGACAAATTTTGGTTTCATAAAATGAATTGTACCTGTTTAACTAATTGCCGATTAAAATTTCTTTGCATCTATGCTCAAAATATTCACGCTCGACGAAGCCATTCCAACCATCCTTAAGCGAAACCCCATTGACGATTTTCCGGTCAGCGAAACCATGCGCCAACGCACAATCGCAACCTTTGGGGCTGACCGCGCGCCTGAGGAGGTCGTGCGTCGCATCCTGCGAGATGTGCGTGATCGCGGCGATGTGGCTCTGGTGGAATGGACTCACAAGCTAGACGGCGCTTTACTGCGCGCCGATCAAATTCAAGTGGGCGAAGAAGACATCGCCGCATCGTTTGATCGAGTAGATAGCGAGACTATTGCGGCGATGGAGCGATCTGCCGAACGCATCCAAGTCTTTCATCAAAGTACGCCGATCAGCTCATGGTGGACGACCAACCTCGGCGGCATGTTGGGTCAGCTCATTCGTCCGTTGCGGCGCGTCGGCATTTACATTCCGGGCGGTAGTGCGCCGCTGGCATCTACGTTGCTCATGACGGCGATGGTCGCGCGCGCTGCAGGCGTCGAGGAGATTGTGGTGTGCTCGCCACCCATGCGCGGCGACACCAAGCCACATCCTGTTGTGTTGGCGGCGGCTGGCATCGCTGACGTGGATGCTGTGTATGCACTCGGCGGCGTGGCAGCCATCGGCGCAATGGCGTATGGCACAGACAGCGTCGAGAGCGTGGACAAAATTTTTGGACCGGGTAACGCCTTTGTCGTGCTGGCAAAAAAGCAAGTGTTTGGCGCGGTCGGCATTGATTCTTTGCCTGGACCGACCGAGACGATCGTGATCGCGGACGACAGCGCAAATGCCGCATGGGTTGCGGCTGATCTGCTCGCCCAAGCTGAGCATACCGGCGGGACATCCATTCTCATGACACCGTCGCGCACGGTCGCCGAGTCGGTGCGCGCGCACATCGAGACACAGCTCGCGCAATTGCCTGAGGCATCGCGCGTCGAGATCAGTGAGTCACTCGCGCAACGCAGCGGCGCCGTCATCACCGAAGACTTACTAGAGGCAGTAGCGTACGCCGATGAGTTTGCGCCTGAGCATCTGTGTTTGTCGGTGCGTGATCCGATGGCGTGGGTCGGCAAAATTAATAATGCGGGTGGCGTGTTTGTCGGCGAACACTCCTATGAAGTGCTGGGCGACTATTGTGCGGGTCCCAGCCACGTCATGCCAACGGGCGGCACGGCTCGATTTACGCCACCGTGCAATGTGTTAGATTTTGTGCGTGTGATGAATGTGATCTCGCTTGATGAAGACACGGCGCAACAACTGTCGCCGATTGCTATTCAGATGGCGCGCGCGGAAGGGTTACATGCGCACGCCGCCGCAGCTTCCATTCGCAAAAAATAAATGACCCAATCGCATCACAAACTCGCGGTCGTGGCTGTCGGTGGCAATGCGCTGATTACCGACGAGGATCATCGTAGCGCGCACGATCAATATCGCGCCGCCCAAGAAGTAACGCGGCATATTGTGGATATGCTCAAGATGGGTTGGCGCGTAGTGCTCACGCATGGCAATGGGCCTCAGGTCGGCTTCTTTTTGCGGCGTAGTGAATTGGCGCTGCGCGAAGTGCCGCCTCAGCCGCTGGATTACAGTGGCGCAAGTACGCAAGGTGAAATCGGCTATATGTTTCAACGCGCCGTGCGCAACGAAATCAATCTGCGCATCGCCGAAGGCACATGGACGCAAAAACCGATTACACCGATCACCGTCGTCACGCAAACGCTCGTGGATGCGCATGATCCTGCGTTTCAAAATCCGACCAAACCGATTGGCTCATTTATGGATGAGCTCACTGCAAAAGCTCACGCCGCGAGCGATGGTTGGTGCGTGATCGAAGATTCGGGGCGCGGTTGGCGGCGCGTGGTGCCATCGCCATTGCCGCAATCCATCGTCGAGAGCGACGCCATTAATGCATTGGCGCATCAAGGTTTTTTTGTCATTTGTAATGGTGGTGGCGGCGTGCCGGTCGTGCGTGCGGACGATGGACAGTTGTGCGGTGTGGAGGCGGTCATTGACAAAGATTTAGTCGCGGCGCTGTTGGCGAGCGAATTGCGCGCCAATTTATTGCTGATCTCGACCGGCGTCGAAAAAGTTGCGGTTAATTTTGGCAAGCCGACGCAGCGTTGGCTAGATCGTGTCACAACCGATGAGTTGCGACGCTACTATGATGAGGGTCACTTCCCTGCTGGCAGCATGGGACCCAAAATCTTGGCGATCATGAATTTTTTGCGCGGTCGACACGAGGCGCAAGCGGTCATTACTGACCCAGTTCATATTGGCGCCGCGATGGAAGGCAAAACCGGCACGTGGATATCTTCGGTATAAACAGAGTAGGGGCAGTTCTTAGAACTGCCCCTATAGTTTTTGACGCTACGAATACGAGAAGCGTTTACGAAGTTGAATATCAACTCACGACGACAGGCGTACCGACAGGCGCCCAGTTAAACACTTGGCGTGCAATTGGCGTTGGCAGATTGACGCAGCCGTGACTCATTGGGTGACCAAAGTTGTGATGCCAATATGTGCCGTGCAATCCGTAACCGCGATAAAAATACATCGTGTAAGGCACATTTGGCAGGTCGTAGCCGGGTCCACGCATGCGCGTCGCGACATACTTCACATACACGCGGAAGGTGCCGCGCACGGTTGGATAGCGCGCTGTGCCAGTAGAGCAGAGTGATGATAGATAGGCTGAACCGCCATTCCACGCGGTCATGCGCTGTTGCGCCAGATTCACCTGAATCCATTTGCCTGCGCGCGCTTGAGCATCAATCGTATTTTCGATAGATGCGATTTCATCCTGAGGCGAATTTGTTTCTTCGGCGCTCACGATTTGCAGCCCGCCCACAAGCGTTGCGGCAACAGTTGCCCCAGACACGCTCAACAATTTTTTCATTAAGTCACGGCGGGTAATAAGTTCAGATGGATTCATAAGTTTCCTTTATTGGTAGCGTTGACAGTTTACTCCAAAAACATGGTTTGACAATGGTTAGATGTAAATAGGTAAATTCTTTGCGTTGTATGAATGAGCCACTTTGCGCCTCAATCCATTCACAATGTATTTACTTGATAACTACAAGTCCACCGCATTTTTCATATTCGGCAGCCATCATGCTCAAGTCCGCTAAGCTATATGTTCGATTTTTATAGGTCAGGGCGCACTGTGCGGGAATGGCTTTTGCGACTGGCGTGGCTGTAGCTGCATTGACAACGGTTTGGGACGCTATCGTTGCTGTCGCGGATGGTTTTGGTTGTGCCGTCGCGGTCGGTTGCGCGGCGCTTTGTGTGGGCGCAGCTGTTGATGTGACTGCTACCGATGTCGCTGTAGTGGCGACAGTCGGCGCAGGCGTTGCTGTGGGGCTAGCAAATTGAAGCCCTGTGACGCTGCTGATCCAATTTGCAAAAGTAGTCACGCGCGAAAATACAGATGCGCTGCCACACGTATTGCCGACGTAATAGCTGACAATCCCTGCGAGGCGATATCCGCCTTTGTGATCGGACACGGCAAATGGCGCGCCACTATCGCCAAAGCAAATACCCGCATTGGGCGCTTTGGCGCAGATCGTTGTGCCGTCACACAGTGCAAAACCTGAGGCGGCGGCTGTTACGATTGGAAGACTGACCTTTTGCAGGGTGCGGGGCCAAGGCCCGCCCATCGGAAATTGTTTGGGTGCAACAGGTGTGATGGCATTCACACCCCATCCGCTGCTTATCCCGTAGTTGCCAGCAAATGCTAACGCTTGATCTTCGGGTGTCAAAATTTTGATGGGTTTTACGCGCGCCGTCTCTTGAGCGGGGGTAGCGAGTTTGATAAGCGCAAGATCATTGCGCCAGCAGTACGCCGCACACTTTATACCAAATTCCTCATCACCCGTGCTAAAACCTGAATATGGAACGACCTGAGCAGCGGCGATGGTTTGCTCATTGCCGTCGGGCGCGTCGAGATTATATGAGCCTAGTCGCACGGCAATTGCGCCAAAGTTTGTGAAGCCCTTTTTTGCGCCCGTGTCAATATCAATGTTATACACACAATGCGACGCAGTCAGCACCCAATTGGGCGCAATGAGAGCGCCGTTGCAACGGATCTGACCATTCTCCAATATGGATGCTTGCCAAGGAATCTCGCCCGGCGCCGCCGCGCCGCCGCCAACAACAGCGTCACTCTTTTGCGGGGCAACCCATGTCGTCACAACAAAAAGCGCGATCACTGATAGCCAACGAGACACGCGTGAAAATTTCATCTTTAGATTTTAGCCTTTTGCAATCGGGCGATCTGGATTTGTGATCCAGTCGCTCCATGAGCCAGCGTAGAGCAGTGGCAAAGCTTTATTTGCACGCAAGTAGGCCAGGACGTTGAGTGTCGCAGACACGCCTGAGCCGCATGACATGATGACATTTGCTGCGTCTTTGCCTTGGGTGAATGTGGCAAAGTGCGCGCGCAGTTCGTCTGTTGATTTGAGACGTCCATCAGCGGAGATGACATCCAAAACCGGAACGGATGTCGCGCCCGGAATGTGACCGGCGATGGGGTCAATCACTTCATTCTCGCCACGAAAACGATCAGCCGCGCGCGCATCGAGCAGCACCGAACTATGAGCGCGCAACGCCGCGCCGACTTGCTCTGCGTTCACAATCAGCTCAGGGCGATAGCGCGCAGTAAAAATTTGTGGCGCGCGATTTTCAATTCCACTCGCACATGGCAGACTGAGTGACTGCCAATATTTGATGCCGCCATCAAGCACAGCCACAGCCTGATGTCCCGCCCATTTGAGCATCCACCATAGGCGCGCGGCGGATGACTGACCCGATACACCGTCGTAAACTACGACTTGCATTGAGTTGTTGATGCCAAGTCGCCCGAGCGTATGTGCAAAATCAGTTGTACTTGGCAACGGGTGACGTCCAGTTTTGCCTT
Organism: uncultured Anaerolineae bacterium; assembly: GCA_964628875.1. Classification (GTDB taxonomy): domain Bacteria; phylum Chloroflexota; class Anaerolineae; order J036; family Brachytrichaceae; genus AQU-03. The sequence continues at coordinate 2,989 of CAZVQE010000049.1, read as the reverse complement.
TGACTTTGGCTCCTGATAAATCGGTGTCCGTGCTGGCAAACACAGCGCCTTTGATGTGCGCTTGTTGATATTCACGCCAGCCGGCTTCGGCGTCGGTCAGCGTATAACGGCAATCCACAAAAATCCAATTTGCATCCGCGATATGCGGCGCGGCTTCTTCGGCAGAGATAAGCGTGTCAAACATAGTCGTGCATTCTAGTTCGGGTTATAATTCCGCTCCGCAATTTCCGACGCCGTAACATTTTGAGGTAGGCGTCTCATAAGGAACGGGTAATGAAAATTCTACTAACACAAGATGTCTACAAGCTCGGTTTGGCGGGCGAAGTAAAAGCAGTGGCTGATGGCTATGGGCGCAATTATTTGCTGCCGCAGGGCTTGGGGATTTTGGCGACGGCAGGCGCACTCAAGCGTGCCGAAGCGCTCAAGCACAAGGCGTTGCAAAAGCGCGCGGCAGAGCAAGCCGAAGTTAGCGCATTGGCTTCATTGATTGATGGCAAGACGGTGAGCTTTGCGGTCAAAGCCGGTGAGAAGGGCAAGCTGTATGGCTCGGTCACTGCCGCAAGCATTGCACAACAACTCAGCGCCTTGATCGGCGCGGAAGTGGATAAGCGCCGCATTGAGCTGCGCGAGCCGATCCGCGAGGTCGGCGCGCATGTTGTCAATGTGCGTCTTGCGACTGATGTGTCGCCCAAAGTCACGGTTGTCGTGAATCCTGAGGGTGTCTTGGTGAGTGAGGCGGCCGCTGCGCCCGCGCCGACCGCCGTTGTCGAAGAAGCCGCGCCAGCCGCTGCTTAAATTCACAAACAAGTGGCCTATCAAAAAGGGCGGAGCATGCAAGGTCATGCTTCGCTCTTTTTTTGCAGGTTTCACTTACCTGCATGCTAGAATCATTTTAGATGGAACCGCGCGTCAGGGCGTACCCTGATACAAATCGGTCAAACGAGCCGCGTGCTGGCGGACTTCGGAATGTGTCTGATCTCGCTCGACGCATACGCGAGGCACGCCAAGCGAAGGGCATCTCGGTTGCCGATGCGGAGATCAGCACAAAAATTCGCCGCCGCTTTATCAATGCGATAGAAGCGGGCGACTATGCACAACTGCCAGATGGTTTGGCTTCACGCGGCTTTATCAAAAACTATGCGCGCTATCTTGACATTGACATTGATCAGGCGTTAGCCGACTACGAAGCCGAAGTTGGCGTGCTGGCGGTGAATGCCGCAGAAACCATTCCGCCACCACCGACGCGCAAACGTGCAGAATCGAAATACACGCAGATGGTGCCGCTGCCTGATGTGCATTACACGGGCGAGCTGCCCAGCGATGACGATCTCGAGCTAGATGCTATGGTTGATGAGGAGATGCCATCGGCTGTGCGCTATAAAAATGGCGCTCCAGCGCGCACGGGCGTCGGGCGCAACTCTGGCGTAAATACCGACAAAAAAATCTACGTCAATGAACGCCGCGACTACAGTCAAAGCGAATCTTCGTTTAAGCTCAATGCGCCACGCTCGCGCTCACTCGGCGAAATCGTAGATGGCATCAGCACATTTTCAAAATCAGAGGCGATAGATGGCTTGCCGTATGCACAGCGAAAGCGCGTCTCGCCCTCAGTGCAGGTTAATCCACGCGGGGTGTTTGAGCAGATCGGCAACGCTGTGTCGGGCATACCGCGCCGCGTGTGGTTGATTGCAGGTAGCGCATTGCTTGCGTTGGCGCTGATCTTTGGTGCGGTGAATTACGTTGTGCCGGCGGTTGGCA
>CAZVQE010000049.1:0-1131 GCA_964628875.1 uncultured Anaerolineae bacterium | reverse complement strand
CTTGCGTTGGCGCTGATCTTTGGTGCGGTGAATTACGTTGTGCCGGCGGTTGGCAAATTGCTTGGCGCTACAGCGTCCACCGCTACAGCTACCGCAGTTTCAGCGGCGCGTACCTCTGCGCCAACCGTTGCTGCAAATGGAACCGCACCTGCGACGAGCGCCATTCAACCTACAGCTGCTGTGACGCGCGCGCCTGTCATCGCACCCGCCGTAGGTGGCGGCATGGATGTGACTTTGGATGTGATCGAGCGCGCTTGGATGCGTGTGAGCGTAGATAGCAACGTCGTGTTTGAGGGTATCCCGCAGCTGGGTCCAAACCTTACTTGGAAAGCCACCAAGTCGCTCGGCATCGAGACCGGCAACGCCGGCGCACTAGAGGTCATATTGAATGGCACGCGCATTGGCGCACCCGGCGCGCGCAACGCTATCGCACGCGTGCAGTATGACGTCAATGGCAAGCTGACGCCGTTGCCGTGAATGAGTGTTTAACAAACAAGTATCTTCTGATTTTGGTTTTTCTCTACTTTAAGTAGAATCTACGCACCCATACAAAATTTTGCAAAAATCATTAGATTATGGAATTGATTTCGCCTTTGCTTCGAATCGAATTTCGTGAATTTTGTGTCAACTATTTTGTTCTTCGACAAATCAACGATATTTTTACTATAGCGGGTATAAAAGCGGGCAAACTTTCACCAAGTCAAATTATCAGTGGACAACGCCGCACCTTAGTAGAAGAATATTATTCAACTCTAAATTGGCATCGTCAAGATGATGCGAACAAATTTTTGAAGGTTTTGGGTTATGCATTGGCGCAATCTTTTTCATCAAATTCGCCTAGAGAAGAACTAAAAAGTCTTTATGAAAGAGAAGGTCTTTTTGTTGATGGTATCCAGATATCTTTGAACACTGACAAGCCTAAAATCAATAGATCCCCTACGATTAGTGCATCCACCCTAAGTGAACTTAAAGAAAGATTGTTGTCGCTTGACAAGCTTGACCCTCATACTCGTGGATTTGAGTTTGAAAGATTTTTGACGGATTTATTTGAATGTCATCAATTAGCCCCACGGCGCTCTTTTCGTTTGATAGGCGAACAAATTGATGGGAGTTTTGAATTTAATAGCGATG